>CALBIN010000407.1 GCA_937893275.1 uncultured Opitutia bacterium
CCTTGACCTATACTTACGATGCGCTTGTCGATCTGGGCTTCTCTTTTTCCGAATCTTTGCATGCTCGTTTTGGCTACCGTTACCTTGGTGCCGGTGAAAATGGAGATTTCGGGACCTTGCGTCATCATTTGATCGAACTCGGTCTCGGGGCTGACTTTTAGCCTAGGTCAGTTTGCTTTTTCGTTGCCTTGTCGGTCGACGAGCGAAAAACAATTTGGGTTTATCAAGGATGACCAAGCATAAAGAAGACACCCCCATGATGAAGCAGTACCGGGAGGCTCGGGCGAGCCTGACTCCGGAAACCTTGCTGCTCTTTCGTCTGGGGGACTTTTACGAGATGTTCGAGGTTGATGCTGAACGGGGTGCGCCTGTTCTTGGTATCACTCTCACCAAGAGGCACGATATGGCGATGGCAGGGTTCCCTTTCCATGCGGCCGAGGGGTATCTCGCAAAGTTGCTTGCAAAGGGTTACAAGGTAGCGATATGTGAGCAATTGGAGGCTCCCAAGGCGGGCAAACTAGTTAAGCGGGGCATAACTCGCATATTAACTCCGGGGACGGTTCTGGAGGAGCGCCAACTTGAAGCAGGGCAAAACAATTTTATTTTGGCCTTGGATTGCGACAAGAAAGGAGCTCGGGCAGCTTGGCTTGATCTTTCCACGGGTAAGTTCGTTCTCGCTTCCGTGGAAGACCCGAACGACCTTCTGGCCGCCTTTGCCTCTCTCGGTCCCCACGAATACCTTATGCCGGAGGGCTTGGCTGGTCGGGCGAGTCGTAACCTCGATCTGGCGACTTTTCTTGATGAGTTCCAAAACTTGCTTGGCGAGGTTACGCGAACGGATCGTCCCGACTATGATTTCGATCAACGTTCGGGAGCTCGCGAGGTCATGGAGAACCTCGGAGTGATGAATCTGGAAGGATTTGGAATCGGACTCGATCATGCCGGACTAGGTCCTGCAGGAGCCTTGCTTATTTATGCCAACGACGTCTTGCGGGGCAAGCCGGGCAACCTGCGCAGGGTGGAGGAATATCGGAGCGAGGCCGCACTTTTGGTGGATCCGGCGACCCAGAGGAACTTGGAGGTGTTCCGCACTTCTTCCAACTCTCGCAAGGGTTCGTTGCTTGATGCTATGGACGAAACAGTTACGTCGGCCGGGGGGCGTTTGTTGGAGCGTTATCTGGGGCAACCCGAGCTTGATCTTGCGGAAATTAATCGTCGCCAACAGTGCGTGGGAGAGTTTGCGGAAGCTCCCGGTTTGGCCGACAAGGTTCGCGATGCTTTGCGTGGCGGGAACGACGTCGAACGCATTCTTGGCCGTTTGCGAAACCGTTTGGCCCGACCCCGGGAACTCGGGGGGCTCCGGGCAACCTTGCGAAACCTGCCCGTCTTGGCTGATTTGTTGCGGGATGCGTCCGAAAGGCATCCGCGCATCGGCGGACTCGGGCAAGATCTATGCACCTTCGACGATCTTTGCGAACTGTTGAACGAGGCGCTCGAGGAGGAGCTTCCCGCCGACATCAAGGTGGACGTGAAGTCGGATGGCGGCCGAGTTATTCGTCCCGGTTTTAATGAGGACTTGGATCGTCTTCGTGAGCTGGGTTCCGGTGGCAAGCAGTGGATTCTCGATCTGGAAACATCCGAGCGGGAGAAGACGGGCATCGGAAATCTAAAGGTGAAATACAATGGCGCATTCGGTTATTTCATCGAGGTGACCAAGGCGAATCTCTCACTTGTTCCCGAGCATTACGTCCGGAAGCAAACAATGACCAATGCCGAACGTTACTTCACTGAGGATCTGAGGCAGAAGGAAAAAGAAATTGTAAATGCCGAGGAACGATCAGTGGCGAGAGAGGAGGAATTGTTTCGCGAGGTCTTGGATTCGGCCTTGAGTGAAGCCGATGCCCTTGCCGAGATGGCTTCCGGCCTCGCGGAAATTGATCTTTATTCATCATGGGGGTGTATCGCTCGAGAGCGCGGATATTGTCGGCCTGAATTTCAAGAGAGTTCCTCCGTCCTCGAAATCGAGCAAGGGCGTCATCCCGTGGTTGAACTC
Organism: uncultured Opitutia bacterium; assembly: GCA_937893275.1. Lineage (GTDB taxonomy): Bacteria > Verrucomicrobiota > Verrucomicrobiia > Opitutales > Seribacteraceae. The sequence continues at coordinate 2,054 of CALBIN010000407.1, forward strand.
TCCCTCAAGAGAGAGAGCCTCGGGTTGGCGGGAACCCACGCTTTCGTACCTAACGATTGCCAACTCTCTTCCGAGAACGAGCAGATATGCTTGATCACGGGACCAAACATGGCGGGGAAGTCGACTTTCATCCGGCAGGTGGCTCTGATCGCTCTTTTGGCTCACGTCGGTTCTTGGGTGCCTGCCAGAGCCTGTCGTCTGGGTCTGGTCGATCGGATTTTTTCGCGAGTGGGTGCGGGGGATGAGCTTGCTCGCGGTAATTCCACCTTTATGGTCGAGATGAACGAGACTGCCAATATCCTCAATAACTGCACGGATAGGAGCTTGATCGTTCTGGACGAGATAGGTCGTGGAACCAGCACCTACGATGGGCTCAGCATTGCTTGGGCGGTAGTGGAGCATCTTCACGGGAAGCTGTCCGCCGGTCCCAAAACACTTTTTGCGACGCACTATCATGAACTGACTCGACTTTCCGAAAGCTTGCCAAGACTGCTGAATTACTCGGTGGCAGTGAAGGAATGGAATGATGAGATTGTATTTGTCCGTCAAGTGACACCTGGTGCATCGGAACGTTCATTCGGTATTCAAGTGGCTCGTCTCGCCGGCTTGCCCGATGGGGTCGTGAACCGAGCCAAGACGATTCTTCAGAGTTTGGAAGTAGGGGATGCCGAGGCGGCGAAAGCCGATTTAGAGGGAATCCCGATTACCGAACCAGTACCTGAATCTTCCGAAAGCCAAGTGGCGGATAAAAACCAGCCTCCGAATGAAAGCGAACCAAGAGTGGGTCCGGACATTTCTCATGACGAGAAAGTGGATCCTAATGAAAACGTACAGCTTGAGCTGTTCTAAATCGAATGGCTAATCGGACACTTGCCTTCGATCATGCCGGACCGGAAGGCGCCCCATCCATCGTATTTCTTCATGGCTTGCTCGGCTCTCGTCGAAATTGGAGATCCGTAGCCAAGGATATGTCCACTTCATATCGAGTGTTCTCGCTCGATCTACGCAACCACGGAGATTCCTTTCACGATGAAGAAGACACAGTTTCTATAATGGCCGATGACTTGCGGGTTTGGGCCGACGGCCAAGGCCTGGACTCTTTTGTTTTGTGTGGGCACAGCCTTGGTGGCAAGGTCGCGATGAAGTTCGCCTGTCTTCATGGCGATCGAGTTGAGCGTCTCGTGGTGGTCGACATTGCTCCCCGTGACTATCCGCCCGAGCATCACCTGCCGACCTTCGATAGTTTGCTTGCTCTGAACCTCCAAACGCTTTCCTCTCACAAGGATGCGGAGGCGCAACTGACCGAAGCTTTTCCGGACTGGGCATTTCGTAAATTCCTTCTCACCAACCTGATCGAGGAATCCGGTATATTCCGCTGGAAACCGAATCTATGCGCATTACGATCTAGTTTGCTTGATCTTGCGAGGAACCCGTTGACACCGGAAGAATCCTACGGTGGCGTCGTGACTTTCGTGAACGGAGGCAAGTCTTCTTACGTTCGTTTTGAAGATGAGGATTCAATCATTCGTCATTTCCCGAAGGCTCGAATCGTTGTTTTAACTGAGGCAGGACATTTCGTTCATGCCGAGGACAAAGCGGGTTTCTTGTCTGCTTTGCGGGGAACCTAGTTTCAGACCTTGCCCAGTTTTTTCAGACCACGGTCTAGTTTGCAGAGAATCGGTGGTCAGGCTTCTCCAGTGGGTCGGTTATTCGTGCGCCTCGGGAAGCTTCGAACTGGTGAATTTGAGGATCGTTCCCAAATTGTTTTCTGAAAGTGGCAGCTACCCCCTTAGCTTCGGTTTGTGAAAATTCGTGTTCAGTCCACGCGAGCACCGCACCTCCAAATCCGCCGCCAGTTAGACGTGCTCCGAGGACGCTTGGGTGGCCACGCAGGTCGTCAACGAGGAAATCGAGCTCGGGGCAACTGTTTTCAAATAGATCGCGTGAACTGGCATGAGAGGCGAAGAGAAGTTGCCCGATCTCTTTTGGCGGCGCTTCATCCCGGAGAAGTTCGATCGCTCGGTCGACTCGAGCAGTTTCCTCGATGACGTGGCGAGTTCGCTTGGATAAGAGGTCTGGGATGTCCGCCGAAGTAAGCAATCCTTCGGATGCTGCGGCAAGGCAGGGGAGGGCGGGTTCCCTCTTCTTTAGCAGTTTCAGCGCTTGCGAGCATTCGGAGTGCCTTGTGGCATAGAGAGAGTCGACAAGGTCGTGCTTGATTCCCGTATCGAAAATCCACAGACAGGTGTTTTGGGGCAGGGGCAGTGTGGAGAAGTTTTCTTTCTCGCAGTCGATGAGAACTAGGTGGTCCTTCTCGCCATAGGCTGAGACCCCTTGATCGAGAATCCCGCAGGGTAGACCGACGAAGTCATTTTCCGCTCGACGACATAAGCGGGCAAGGTCGCTTTTGCCTAACTTATGCCCGCCGAGTTGAAGAAGGGCGAGGGCAGTCGCCAGTTCCACAGCAGCACTGGAACTGAGTCCTGCCGCGAGGGGCAGGTCTGTCGTAAGGATCAACTCAAAGCCCGAGGATGGTGCAAGTCCTGCTTCCTTTAAGGACCAAAGAACACCGAGCGGATAGTTAGCCCAGAATTCCGACCCTTTGCGGAAAGAAAGGTCGTTAAGAGAGGTCTCGACGATATCGTTTTCAAAGCTCTCACTGAAGAGTCT
>CALBIN010000408.1 GCA_937893275.1 uncultured Opitutia bacterium
TGCCGGTTGCCGAAAAACCAGAAGAACTATTTTCCAGCCGCCTTACTGAGATATCCCGAACAAGAAAAGGATATTGAAGACTATTTAAAAAAGTGCGGAGGGCAATCGTTCGTGCCAAAAAACTTACCTCAAATGCATAAGTCTCGATACTCCCTTCTCGCTTAGCGAGAACATTGGCTAACGAATCCACATTCAAGGCCTCCTCCGCGATTCGTTGCCGGTCGACATCACCGACGGGCTCACGGCGAATGCCCAGTAATTCCATGGGCTCGCCATTCTGTTTGGCTTTGAAAAGAGTTAGCAAAAGCTTTTCCGAAATCAGTTTTTGCTTCAAAAGCTCGCGAGCTTCTTTGTCGGTAATGCTTGGCCAAGAACCATCGTATCCGGCAAATCCGAAGCCCTCTCGATCCTCTCCTGGAGAAATTCCTTCGTCCGGGAACAATCCTTTGGGTTCGTCTGTGCTCACTTTTAGCGCTCCTTTAATCTTTACGCCATATTCGCCCGCTTCTTTACGGTAGAGATCCAAAAAACGAGATATTTCCGCATTCACATCGTCAGTTGCCTTCTTTTCGACACCTGCAAACACATCATCTCTTCCCAAAATCTCCCTCCACTTCTTGAGTTCACGAGCTCGCTTGTCCAAGAGGTTTTTGTTGTCCTCTCGAGCCAAGTCTAAGTTGGCCTCGATCCATCCAAATCCCGCTCCGTCATCAATTTCCTTAGCCAGATCTCGGTCGAGAGACTCTATGTCCCCAATAACCTCATCCAAATTCTTCGCCTGGTTGCATGACAACATGAACAAAGACGCAAAAACTCCTCCTGCCAAAATGACAAATGTTATAAAGTAAAGGTTTCCCCTCAGGAAGGTTTTCATCAAGATGCGAGATAAGGAAGGTTTAAAACTATAAGGAACGTTCCCCTTTCAATTCGATTTCGTAGTGGAAGTAAGTATAGAAACGATTGAATAGGTCTCCTCTCCCTTCGGTTTCGAACTGCTTTTTTAAAATCTTTTTGGCGAAATCACACTGGTCGAGGCTTTCCGTAAGTGCCTTTTGGCGAGCACTGTTAAGCTGAATCAAGTTTTCACGACTCGATTCGTTTTCCGGATCGCGGACAAGAAAGCGGCCGTTCAGGACAAGTACGCGGTTCGGTTTTAAGTTTTGGTCGTTACCGGCACGCCTTCGAACGGGGTTTTTGCTGCCACGTACTTCCCGTTGGACATAAAGTTCGTCAAGCCAAACTTCGCTAGCTTCATTTATGATTAGCACCTGCAGGTCAGCCAGCAATAGACGCCAATTGTCAGCCCCTGAACTTACCGTTAGTAAGGGCGAAATTTCTTTGTCTATCGCTCTCGCGAAATGGTCTAGGGCAAGCAACCCCTGTTGCTTTTCTACCTGTTCTGAAACTTCCAGTTGCTTTTGACGCAAGTGGCCTTTTTTTTCGTCAAGCGTTCGTTCGGCTTGAGACAACTCCGACATCGTCTCAATGACAACCGGAAGGGGAAGAAGCGAAAGAATAGCCGCTGCTGCTGCCAACCACCAGCGCTTTTTCCGGATGGTCATATGGGCCAGCTTGTCTTTGGGCAGCAAATTTATGCCGCGATAGGATGATGTCTCACCCACCGCAAAAACTCGGCAAGCCTCTCCCACCACTTCACTCAACATAAATGGCAGTTGCGGTAATATTTCAGGATCTATTTGGGATCCTATTTTAACGGCACGCAAAGGATCGAAATAATCTACAGCCAACGCCTGTTTTTGGCTTAAATATTCAGGAAGGCCCGGCAGCAAGGAACCCTTTCCGCAGAGAAAAATCCTAGTCGGTGATTTGCCTTTCTTTAAGCGTTTATAAGTAACAACAGAACGAGTTACTTCTTGACTCATACGAGCTTTGAATTGTTCGGCATTTTTCTCTAGAACCTGCACTGCGGGATCATCGGAAGAGAAAGCCACCTCGCCGGAAAAAAAAGATTTCTTTACTTGTTCTGCCTTGGTAAATGACACTCCTATGCTATCGGCGACATGCTGGGTTAGTGAGTTGCCGCCAAGGGCAATGTTGCGAATGAGAAAGCCCTCTGGATTTATGAAAAGAAGATTTGTAGACTTCGCCCCGATGTTAATTACAAGCGTCTCCTCGCCCCTCATTTCCAGCAGAGAAAGCCTTAGTGCGTTGTAGTCGAGTATGGAGGCTGCACTCAATTCGACGGGATTGAGGCCCAACGCATCGACTTTTTCGCAAAAGGATTCCGCGATCGCAGGGCGAACGGCTATGGCCAGAACCTCCTGCTCCACCCCATCATCCTCAACGACCTGATAGTCCCAAATTAATTCGGCCAAGGGGTATGGCATTTTTTGCTGCAACTCGAAGGCAACTATTTGTCGCTGTTTGCTTTCTTCTACGCGGGGAGCTCGAATCGTTTTCGTAAGCAAAAGACTGCCAGGCAAAATAAAATGGGCCTCTCCCTTACCAATTCCTCGGGCAACAAGTTTTTCAAGGCCATCGGCAAGCGCATTTAGCCATAGACTGTCGTTGGAATAATCATACTGCAGACTCTCCGTCTCCGTCTGCTCTAAAACCAAGGTGCCATCGTCCTCCTTCGCGAAAACACACGCCGAGACATGGCTCACTCCACAATTTACAATTGTTTTGCGGATTGGCTTCACTCGAGACTGGATCAAAAAACTTGGGCGGGAGTTTGTCGACAGAGGTTTAGGTCAAAGCCCCGATGCAGAAGGACTTGGGCCCATCTTTACCGCTGGTGCGTTTGATAAGTAATTTGCATTCACCATGTGAGCAGGCAAAAGCAAACCTTCGTTTGCCTTGGACTTCGTTTGGGCAAATTCTTTGAATTTTTCGAGAACACTTTTTTCGCGATATTTTTCAAACACGATTCCTTCCTTAAATGCGATAGGCACCCCGCCTAGAGTCATCTCCACAACATGACCGACCGGCTTTACGGTTCGATTGAAGCCGTCTCTTTCTGCTAATTCGTTCGAGATAAGGAAATGCAATTCCTTTCGAATGTTGTCTACCTTGAGAGTGATAATCTCGACGCCGGCATGGTAATAGTCATAAAGGTCGGCAACAACATAGTCAGTGCCTTCTCTTTTCCGTTCCCTCTTAAATTTTTTTTCACGAGAATCATTGCGCAAGCAAATATAAAGATCCAACTTGACATCATCTATGAAGTCTTCGTTGAAAGCCTTTTCTGGGTCGGGATGTTTTCTGGGAGTAAAACTGACAGTCACGGTAAACCATTTGCCAGTGCTCGTCTGCAGGGTAACGGCGTCTAGAGAAACAAGCTCATCGGGTTTGGGAATTTTGCCAAAGCCAGACTTGCGATCGGCCGCAGCCAAGTTAAGAGAAAAGAAAAGAATTCCTAGGGCAACGGAACATATGAGGTGGAGGGATTTCATTTACTTGTTGTAGATCGTTGATTTTCAAAATTCAACTTGATTTTTAATTCAATGTAAATCTCGCGAAACCAACACTTACTCATTCGATTTATATTTTCCTCTCAAATTAGTACCCATGCAAAACATTCCATTTCGCATCTCTACGCTAGTATTTATTAGAAATGTCAACGGGAAGTTACTTCTTCTGAAACGGTCTAGGGCTCCAAACCTCGGTAAATGGAGCCCTATTGGCGGTAAGCTCGATTTCTCAACTGGAGAGTCCCCTTTCGAATGCGCCATACGAGAAACCTTGGAGGAGACCGGCATGAATATTGACGAAAAAGACCTAAGGCTATTCGCATACATCTCTGAAAAGAATTACGAAGGCTCTGGTCACTGGTTGATGTTTCTCTTCGATTGTCTTGCTCCGCTAAACGATTTGCCGCCCAATGGACCCGAAGGTAAATTCGCTTGGTTCGATCGCGAAGAAGTTGGCAACTTGAAGATTCCGGAAACCGATCACCTTCTTGTGTGGCCAATTTATGACAAAAGGCGCGGTGAGTTTACCGCACTGCGAGCCGATTTTTCCGAGCCGGACAACCCGAAAATTTTTGTTGAAACCCCACCCGCTGCCCCGCCACAATAAGAAACTGACCCCTTGACCACTCGCTTGCAATTTACACCCTAAAACAAAATATATGGAAGGCCTCCACCACGACACCGTCCTCGATGTACCTCGCTCAGCCACCAAAGAAGAGGACCCACAGCCGTCTCCTGAGAAAAAGGATGAGGCAGATCAGCAACAACATGAAAACACTGACGACAAATCATTAGACGATGATGCTCCGACGATGAGCGGCGCGACGCCAGTGGAAGGCATTTCGGATCATTCCGTTTCCAGCGAGGGGACGGTGTCTATTCCGAAAAAAACTGACGAGGACGATGAGCGGCAGGTAGAGGACGAGGCTTTAGTCTCGTCCTTGGATGATGCCTCTACGAAAGCGAACGAATCACCTGTTGGAGAAGAAGGCAAAGCGTCGACCACTTCCAGTGAAAAAACCACTCGATTTGCCCAGAAAACGGACAAGGAAGAGGAGGTCGAGCCATCGTTTAGTGATGACCCGCAAGAAACAAACGAAGCTCCTCTCGCCGAGGACGACACGAGAGGGGTGGTTTCTGGAGAAGGAGTGACCTTGTATTCTGAGAAAACGGAAGAGGAAGAAAGTCAAGACGATGAGGAAGGTAAGCTGTCTTCTAGTGATGACTCGCCAGAGATCAGCGAATCGACGCCATCTGCACCGTCTTGCGATAACGACCCTCCAGCCGATACATTAATCAAGCCCAGGGCTGAAGATAATGATGATTCGACGGTTTCCAGCGATGAAGAAAACTTGAGTTCCGAGAAATCAGGAAATGCCGCCATGCCGCAACTTAATGAAAAAATCATTCCCATTTCCAGGGTGCGAGCGCAAATTGCGGCGAGCCTGATCGAGTCAAAGGCGCAGATGCCACATTTTTATCTCCAGCGTGAAATCAATGCCGGCCCTTTGCTCGATGCTCGTATCGCAATAAATAAGAAATTTTCAGAACAGCATTCCGAGCTCGGAGGATTTAAGGTTACGATAAACGATCTCGTTCTTAAAGCCAGTGCCGAAGCCATTTGTTGGGTTCCTGAGATCAATGCTTCTTGGGAGGGCGATCACATCAAACAGCATGGAGCGGTACATCTTGGCTTCAGTGTGGCCGTTGAGGATGGGCTCATAACTCCCGTTATTCACGACGCCGAAACTAAACATCTGCGCTCCCTGTCCGTCGAGACCAAGCAACTCGTTTCAAAAGCACGCACCCAGAAGTTATCACCAGAAGAAATGAGTGGCTCGACCTTTACTGTAACCAACCTCGGAATGTATGGCATCGATTTCTTCAGCGGTATCATTATTCCGCCAAATTCAGCTATTCTTTCAGTTGGAACAACTAAGGCAAAACCTATAGTAGACGATCTCGGAAGAATTGTTTCAGGTCGACGAATGATGCTTGGGCTTAGTTGCGACCAACGAGTGGTTGACGGTGCAATCGGAGCATCTTATATCAAAGCTCTCGCAGAAATATTGGAAAATCCTACATTGATGCTTGTTTAGGCAGTCTTTTGATTGAATTGCTTTCTGTGGCAAGAGGTCGTGTCGCCATTCTTCATTCCGATCGCAATTAGCTTTATTCTTGAGCGTTGTCTTTACTTCCAGACTTCGCTTCGCCGCGTTCATGAGCATCCTTATTTGCCCAGTCGGCCAAAGTCTTTAATTTTTCTCCGACTTCTGACTTCGCCGTAGCAAGATCATTCCCTCCAACGACCTGAGAACGACCAAAAAGATAATACTTTATCTTGGGTTCAGTGCCACTGGCTCTAACGGCAATTGAAAAAGAATCTTCGAGTTCGAAGATGAAAAAGTTTTCGACCGGTATTGGTTTTCCATCTTCGTCAAGATAGCCAGGTTTACCAAAATTTCTTACTTTATTTACGATAATATCGTTAATTTTTGTAGGTTCATTTTTTGAATATGAGTCGATTATTTTTTGAATTGTTTCAGAACCCTTTACGCCTTCAAAATAAAGATTAATTGTTTGTTCTTCAAAATAGCCGTACTTTATATATAAATATTCTAGGTATTCCAACGGCGATGACTTCGTAAGCTCTAAGTGAGCAAGTAGTTCTGCACAGGCTAAAGCCGTAGCATTTCCGTCTTTATCTCGAACAATATCCAAGGGCAAATATCCAAAACTTTCTTCTGCTGCAAACACGGTGAATTTCGAATACCTTTGGAGTATTTCCGCCCTTGTGTAAAAATCGGTGTTGTCGTAATCCCAAGCAATACCTTCATTTTCTCGCAAGGCCGTGGTTGCGACATCCTCATAATCACCAATTTTTTCAGATATCCATTTGAATCCGGTCAGGGTGTTGACGCAACGGATTCCGTTTTTAAGTGCAATTGCCTCCATCATGGGAGTTGTCACGAAAGTTTTGAGGATAACGGCATTCGGGGACCCTTCCTCTGGAAGCACTCCCAGTTTTTTTAGCTTAGTGATTCGATATTCCGACAGCATACACCCAACCTGATTTCCAGTGAGACACTCAAAGCGATCCTTCCCGTTAAAAACCGCCACGCCTATTCGATCCCCATCCGGATCGCTGGCTAGAACGGCTTTTGCCTTAACTTTTAGCGCCAAGGATATGCCCTGTTTTAGGGCCTCGGGATTTTCGGGGTTTGGTGACTTTACGGTTGAAAAGTTGGGATCAGACTTTGCTTGTTCGTCTACTGAAGCCACCTCCACGCCGTGATCCCAAAGAGATGGAATCGCAACGATTCCACCAGTTCCGTGAATGGACGTAAAAACAATTTTAGGGCAATGTTCCTTAAGTAATTCTGCGTCAAGAACGGTCTCCTCGAGAGCGGCGCGATAAGCGAGGTCGTCGCCTGCGGGAAGTACGGTAAATGGGGAACTTTCGGCTTCGCCTGCTGAAACAACCAACGGGACCGTGTCTTGAAGCGTTAGCTTGGAATACCGATCTACAATTGCTCCCGCATGCGGCGGTACAACTTGAGCGCCATCGACAAAATAAGCCTTAAAGCCATTGTCGTGGGGTGGATTGTGGCTGGCCGTTATGACAATACCTGCATGTGCATACCTCTGTCGGACGGTAAAACTGAGTTGAGGCGTAGAGCGCGGTCCGTCGAACACCATAGCGTAGCCACCCAAAGCACTCCATGTCGAAGCCGCCAACTCACAAAAGTGACGCGAAAAATGACGCACGTCGTGAGCAATTACTATTCGAGGAACATCCAAAACTCCCTCCGATGCCATCCATGTGCTAATATAGCCGTGCAGCGCCATCGTTGCTCGCACCACGGTATAATCGTTCAAAGTGTTCGAACCGACCGCAGCATGCTCCGGACTGGACTTGCCTTTGCTTTCCCCGCGCTCTGCATCGGTTAGGAATCGACCGATAGTACGGCCTCGAATTCCGCCTGTACCAAATGCCAGATTCTTGTGAAATCTATCGTTGATTTCGCTCCATTCCCCGGCATTTATCAATTGCTCGATTGAGCGAGAAGCCCAATCGCTCAACCGGTCGGCGCTCAACCATGCTCGAAGATTGTTTGCTGTCGCATCCATAAGCTCTCCGTCTGCAAGAGCCTTGTCTATCGTTTGGGTAAGTGCTTCGTCCATAATTGAGTCTGTTGTCGCATCGGGTTGCGAGGGTGAATGAAAAAAGAGAGACTAGCTAGGGGCACATGCCCTTCGGGTCAAGCATTGGGAGTAAGAAGCTCTCTAGCTGAGTATTAGGCCCTGTTGCAAGACGAGCCTTTTTCTGCGGCGATACCAGCTTTCACTAAACTCCAAATATGGGGTCGCAAAAGTCGGAAAAACCTCAAATTCAGAACATCCCCCATCAAGCCAAAACCACGGGCCCAATTGCAAGTGCAAACGACCTAGGCGGTATAGGAAGGTGCGGGAGAACCTTTTCCTGACCTAATTCGACAAACCCAGAGTCTCTTGAGGTATTTCTCCAAATTCTTCGTCTTTCACGGTTCCGCACTTTCATTAGTCAAGTTGGCCTCCTCTTTGGGAAAACGAAAGTTTAATTCACCAGACTTTCCATAACCAAGTTCTTTGCGGGCCATTGCATCTTGAAAGTCAGGGTCACGACGAAGGCGGTCAAGAAAAGCACCGTGTTCTTCCACTTCTTTTCTTAACTCCAACAATTCGTTTTCCAGAGTTGCCCTGCGTGTCTTCCAGTGTTCACTTTCGTCATGGGCGTCCTTCAGGCTCAAACCCAAGAAAACTATCGCCACTATCGCGGCCAACGAGAATATTCCAAAAACAATTCGCATGGACAATTTCAGCTAAGCTTTAAGCCGTAGACAGTAAAGCTTTTTGAGATTCTTTCGAAACTTCACCTTGTGATTAGCTTTCATCGGGCGTGTAAATGTCATGAAGACGCAAAAGCCCCAACAAGGAACCGTCATCGGGGGCTACAACAGGCAGTACCGCTATTTGCGAGGGACGTTCTTCCATAATGCGCAAAGCCGCGCCAACGGAAACACCCGGCTCTACAACAATCGGCCCCGTACTCATCAGCGCCGATGCCTTAAGGGAAAGAATGTCTTCTTGTTCACGCAGTGCTCGACGGAGGTCTCCGTCGGTTATAAGCCCCAATAGCCTACCATCGCGTATAATGCATGCGGCCCCGAGCGGATATTCGGTCATCGCGATCACGAGATCTCTTAAAGTTGTGCCCTCCTCGCAACAAGCAACCTTCTCCACTGGGTGCATAAGGTCATTAACGGAAAGCGTCCAACTCCGCCCAAGCTGTCCTCCTGGATGGGTATAAGCATAATCCTCCTCGGAAAAGCCTCGCTTGTGCATAAGAGATGAAGCCAGGGCATCCCCCAAGGCTGCCGTTACGACAAAGCTGGCGGTAGGCACTATGCCTAATGGATCAGCCTCCCGGCATACGGAGGCATCTAGTGCTACATCCATTTTTTGAGCCAGCACCCCATCGAGGTTTCCCAAAATTCCCACAAGAGAGGAACCGCGGCAACGCAAGATGGGAACCAGTGCCAACAGTTCACTTGTGGAGCCGCTGTTGGAAAGAAATACCGTTGGGTTTCCAGATTGGTGCACTCCTAGATCACCGTGAACGGCTTCACCTGCATGCATAAATACAGCGGGCGATCCGGTACTGCAAAAAGTGGCTGCTATTTTGCGGCCGACATGACCCGATTTTCCCAATCCAGAAACGACAATTTTGCCATGAGGAACATCCAGAATCTCTACCGCCCGAACAAAGTTGGCATCGAGGCGTTCGGCAGCAAGTTTAATTGCTGCCGCTTCCGTTTCAAGAACTCTGCGGGCGTCTGTAATTTCTGATGTTTGGCTTAGGCTCATTTCAGGGCTTTGTAATCACAAATTGTGTACAGATTATATCCAAAGGGCGAGGATTGAAAGTTTTTCCCTACCTGAAAAGTGCCATTTTTTCCTCAAAACCTTTTTGTTTACCAAGTTGTGGGAGGGAGATTTGTTGGCTCTTACATTGAAATTTTTTTTCTTTCTGATCTTAGGCACAGCCTCCTAAACCTTTACTATTTCCTTTTTGCTCAAATCTAACTATGAAGACTCATGTTTTACCAGCAACTCTTGGCAACTGCCGATTCTTTTCCAGAAAAGGCTTTTCTCCGTAATATACTCTAAAAAAAGTGTTCCGTTTCAAATGTTTCAATTGACATTTAGCGACCAAAGCATGGCCGAGGTGAACGCCCTCGAACATGTCGCTCAATTGGAGTTAATGGAAAAACTGAGTTCCCTGACATCCGAAGTTGTTTCCGATAAAGATTCAGATGTCGGTCGTTTTAATCGCAATGGAAAGAACTTTTTCAGAATGCGGGTTGGTGACCTGAGAGTTTACTTTGAACACGGGGACAAAACTCTGCACTGTCACTACATTTTGAGGAAAAATACTTTTAACGACTTTGTTGTTCGTTTCAAACTTCCGGTTAGTGAAGAGCAAGACCTTGAAAAAGACCAGTCATTCTGGGAGTATCTGGAAAGTTTAGCAAAAAGGTGAAGACGTGAATAATTGGACGGAACAGTGTCAACAAGGTGCGAACTCAATTTTTTTTATTAACGGGCTTGGCAAGTATCATCATTTTTTTCGACATTTCTTCATATCCCCAGTTTCCCGTAACTATTTTATGTTCAACTTGTTGGGGGACCTATTGTTGTTATTCAACCGATATAAGAAGAAGATTAGATTCTTTTAAATTGTCTTTATTATATAATTATCGTTTGCCGGTTACCTTCAAAACCTCAAAATTGCTTAGACAATGAAGTTCAAAATAAACCGAGATTTTTTCAGTTCTGGCCTCCAGTTGGTCACCAGCGTAGTTGGCACTCGGAAGACAATGCCAATTCTTCAAAATGTTTTAATAGAAGCGGAAGAAGGCAAGGTTTCCCTAACGACAACAAACCTAGACCTGGGAGCCAGATGCTCGGTCAAAGCAGAAGTTACGGAACCAGGAGCGGTAACCTTGCCAGTGAAGGAGTTGGGTAGCATTATTCGCCAACTCGCGGATATGGAAGTAAGCGTAGAAACTGGAGGCGATCCAAAGGCGACAATAACCACAAGGGGTTCCGTTTTTAATGTAATGGGAATGGAAAGCAAAGAATTCCCCCCCCTGCCCACACTTGAAGGACAACAAGATTTCGATCTGGATCGTGCGGAATTAATCCAGATGCTTAAGAATGTTTCTTATGCACAGTCCCTCAACGAGGAACGCTACATGCTAAAAGGGGTTTACTTTCTTTTCTCGGAAGATGAGCTGGCATTAGTTGCAACAGACGGTCGACGCCTTGCGGTCACAAAACGTGCTCTTGGAGAAAAAACAAAAGACGGAGGAGAGTTTATTTTACCTTCCTCTTCCGTATCCGAGTTGGAAAGAATTCCTGACCTAGGCAATTCGGTACGGGTTTCCTTTACCGACAGGCAGGTGGCGTTTGAAATGAAAATAGGTAAACAAAAGGGTGAAGCGGGTGAAGCGGAAAAAGGTTTTGTCGATTCAGTTTATCTTGTTTCAAAAGTCGTGGAAGGAAAATATCCAAACTACAAGCAGGTCATCCCAAAAGACAGCTTTAACCGCAGTGAAGTGGAGCGAGAACTATTGCAAGAATGTGTTACAAGAGCAGCTTTGGTGTCGGATGACAAAGTAACCTTTAGGGTAAAACCAAACGAATTAGAAATAACAGGTCAAAGTATCTTGGGGGATTCACGCGAGTCCATGTCAATTGAGTACGATGGAGAAAACGCAACTGTTTCGTTTAACCCTCGCTTCCTGCTCGATCCATTGAAGTCTCTGACAAAAGACAAGTTGTTTTTTGAGTTTAGAGACGACATGAGCCCGGGTGTGTTTCGTACAGACGGACCCAAAGAAGAAGACCCGCTAAGTTTCCTTTGTGTTGTAATGCCTATCCGTACCGATTAAGTATATCGAACGAATTCTGGTTTTACAAAAACTAGAAAGCGAACCCTTAATAAAAGCTCATACATATTTAGGCTTACAACTGTTTCTAAATAGTAAATTTCATTTTGGCTTGAATCATTAACCACCAATATGATGCATTTCAACCTTGTCGGTAGTGCCCCTCAACAAGGAACGATCTTCAGAGTACTTGTCTTTTCGCAGTGTCCATATTTTTGAAATAAGACCCATTAAGTAATCGTCATCAATCCCTTTTCTCATATGTGACATTATATCAAATCCATTTGTCCCGAAAAGGCATGTAAAAACATGACCATCTGCACTTACTCTTGCTCTCCCACAATCCCGACAAAAAGGTTTGGTTATTGATGAGATAAGCCCTATCTCCCACGACGAACCTTTTTCCTTATACCTCTGTGCGACCTCACCACGATAGCTTGAAACAATAGGTTCTAGGGAGAATTTGGACTGCAGCACCTTTAGAATATCGCGAGCGGAAAAAACCTTTTCCTTCATCCATTGATTATGATTTCCAACATCCATAAATTCAATGAACCTAGTATTTATTCCTAGTTTATTTCCGTATTCTGCAATTGGAATAATTTGGTCTTCATTTACTCCTTTTTGAATCACCACATTTATTTTTATTTGTAAGCCAACGCTTATCGCCGCTTCTATTCCTTTCGATACGCCTTGAACCGATGCGACCCCGCCATTCATATATTTAAATGTAGTTTCCTTTAAAGAGTCTAGGCTGACAGTAATTCTCTTTAGGCCTGAATCAAACAATTCCCTAGCGTATTTCGATAGTAAATAACCGTTTGTTGTTAGTGCTATATCTTCATAACTCCCCAAATCGCATAACATTTTGACAAGCAAGGGTAGATCCTGCCGTAGTAGCGGCTCTCCGCCGGTGATTCTTAATTTAACTGTGCCTAAAAAACTAAATATTTTAGCAAGACGGGTAATTTCTTCAAATGTTAGGATTTCACTCTTGGGTAAAAATGCATATTGTGGACCAAATATTTCTGCAGGCATGCAGTATTTGCAACGGAAATTACATCGGTCGGTAACTGAAACCCTTAAGTCTCGAATTGGTCTACCCAGTATATCTTTAACTTGACCCATTTTGCATTCTTCTAGTTCTGGTTTTATGAACCAACTTATGATAAATTTATATTTATGATGCCTTCTCTGTTAACCGTAAAGGATGCAATTTCACTTATCCATGAAAATGTTACTTCTCTGAATCCCGAGAATGTCTCCTTGTTTGAATCCGCGGGTCGCATTCTCGGACAATCCTTAGTGGCCGACCGAGCCCTCCCTCCGTTCGATAGAGTTATGATGGATGGTTTTGCAATAAACAGTGATGGGTGGTTCGAGGGCCTTCGCAAGTATGTGGTCTGTGGTCAACAAATGGCAGGCCATATAGGTGCAACTGTCGAATATATGCAGGAATGTGTAGAAGTAGCAACGGGGGCATCTTTACCCACTGGAACCGATATGGTACTGCCTGTTGAATGGGTCAGAAGGAAAGGGAACGAGGTTGTAATCACTAACCCAGCAGGGGTTCTCATTGAATCTGGACTTTTCGTTCATCGCAAAGGAAGTGATCACGCCAAGGGTGACCAACTTGTTGCCGGTGGGAGTATTTTGAATCCAGGAGAGGTGGCAATTGCTGCAACATGTGGTTACAAAACACTTACCGTATCCCGGCTTCCGGTTGTCAGCATTCTTGGTACAGGCGAAGAACTCGTTGCCGTGGAATCTACCCCAACGCCTTTTCAAATACGCGAATCTAATATACATGCCTTATCTGCTGCCTGTGTTTTAGAGGGACTTCAGCCTCCCGTTTTGAGTCGAGCGCCTGACGACCGGGAAAAGATTCGCGAAGCGGTAGAAATGCTTGTCGGTACATCGGACCTTTTGATTTTCACGGGGGGAGTTTCCGTTGGTCGGAAGGATTATCTTCCCGATGTACTTGCAGGTAGTGGTTTCGAGACAATTTTTCACGGTGTTCGCCAAACCCCCGGCAAGCCATTGTGGTTTGGGAAGATGTCGGACGGACCAATCGCATTTGGATTACCCGGAAATCCTATATCTGTTGTCGTTGGCTTCGCCCGCTATGTCCGATTAACGTTAAACCTCTTGCAAGGTATTAGAGCGAATGTCCCAATTACCGCAGAACTGACGGAGTCTTTTGATTGTACACCATCGTTTACTCGATTCCTGCCGGTATGCATACAGGAAAGCACATCAGGGGCAATGTGCGTACAGCCTCGACCGCCAAATAATTCCGGTGACTTGGCAGCTTTGGCGGGGACAGATGGATTTATCGAACTTCCAGGGGAAGAAAAGTGCTACCCAAAGGGATACGTAGCCGCTTTCTTTCCCTGGCGACATTGCGGAAATTAAGTAAAAATTTTATCGCGGAAGCCATCTATATTTGGGAGATGACTGATGCCACCGCCAAGAAGAGGATAGCGATAAGTCTTACCCTGAAAGTTTTTGAAAACGATTTCAGTTTCAGAAACCTGCTCAACATAATCAGGATTTATCGGAACTTTGCCCCCACCTCCCGGGGCATCGATCACAAATTGCGGTATGGCATAACCAGTTGTGTGCCCGCGTAATCCGCGAATAATATCCAGACCTGTTGAGATGTTGGATCGAAGATGTGAACTACCCGTAATAAGGTCACACTGGTACAAATAATAAGGTCGTACGCGCATCATTAAAAGGCGATGGACAAGACTTTTCATTACCTTCAAATCGTCGTTAACTCCACGCAGAAGGACGGATTGATTCCCCAAAGGCACTCCGGAAAAAGCTAGTTGCTCGCATGCGCTTTTAAGTTCGGCAGTACACTCTGTAGGATGATTAACATGAATACTCATCCAAACGGGCCCGTGCCTTCGGAAGATTTCCGACAATTCCGGCGTGATGCGTTGTGGCAGAAACACAGGTATGCGAGACCCAATGCGAACAAATTCGACATGAGGAATCTTTCGCAAGCGACCGAGAAGATAATCAAGTTTGCGATCCGACAAAAGCAATGGGTCGCCACCACTCAAGAGGACATCTCGAATGCTGCCGTTTTGTTCAATGTAGGTGAGACCATCTTCCAGTGCAGGATTAAAATTGTAATCCTGAGCATTTGAAACCATCCGACTTCTAGTGCAGTAGCGACAATATGAAGCACATCGGTCTGTAACTAAAAACAAGACTCGATCAGGATATCGGTGAACGATTCCAGCGACAGGAGAGTGTTCGTCCTCACCAACGGGATCCAGCATTTCCCCTTGGCTGGTAGTCATTTCTTCAACTCTTGGAATAACCTGGAGGCGAATGGGGCAGTTGGTGTTTTTCCGATCTATCAAATTAAAGAAAAAAGGTGTGATCGCCATCGACAGTTTACTGTTCGCAAGGCGACAACCCTCCCGTTCTTCATCGGTCAATTCTAGATATTCCTCAAGTTGGGAAAGGTTTGTTATGCGATTCCGAAGCTGCCAAGACCAGTTGTTCCAGTCCTTGTCATCAACATCGGACCACAGGCCTTTTCCGCTAAACCAGATATCTTCTTTATCCTCGGGGTACATCTTACAATAAAAGTTCAAAATTAGTGTTCTGCACAAAAAGGTCAATCGTCTGTTGGGTTTAAAGAAATGATATTTTCCTTTGCCAACCAAAAGCGAAATGCTCAGATTAATAATTTATGAATCGGCTGAGATTCTTGACGGCAATTATGGGTGCATGGTCATCGGCCTTTGCCTTGGACAACCAAGAGGATATGCCACCGTTTCAGTTGCCGGGGGTCGATGGCCGCATTTATGATTCAACAGAATTCAATAAATCTGAACTGCTCGCAATTGTCTTTCTCTCAAATCACTGCCCGACGTCCCAAATTTTTCAGCATCGCATTATTCGTCTGGCAAAAGAGTATCGGAATAAAGGACTGGCGGTCATTGCCATATCGCCAAACGATCCAGAAGCGATTTTGCCGGATGAACTGTCTCATTCGGCATTGGGTGATAGTCTTCCAGAGATGGCATTGCGGGCAAAGGAATTGCAATATCCATTTCCGTATCTCTATGACGGGAAAACGCAAGAGGTAGCGAAATCCTATGGGGTTAGGGTGACTCCCCATGCCTTCCTGTTCGATAAGAAACGAAAACTTCGGTATTCTGGAAGGATTGGAGATCCCAAAAACCCGGAACGAGAGGATCGTGAAGAGCTGAGAATAGCGATTAACTCCTTGGTTCAGGGAATCGAACCGACAGTGGTTCGCGGGCTAGTTTTTGGAAATTCTATCAAGTGGAATAAAGACCGTATAATTGCCCAAAAGACGAGAGAGCGTTTTGCTAGGGAAAGCGTGTATTTGAAAAATGCGAATATAAGAACACTTCAGTTTGTTCGAAGGAATGATTCAAGACTACCAAAATTAATTTATGTATGGAGTAATAAAGATAAAAATAACCGTCAAGAATTGCTTCAACTTGCTGCAATCCATAAAATTTACAGAAAAAGGGGATTAAAGTTGGTTACCATTTGTGTGGATGGCAGCGATTTCACTGATGTCGCGAAAAAACTCTTGAGCGAAACTCAGTCTTCGGGAACAAATTATATTTGTCCAGGCACCGAAATTTCACCTGTTGTTGACCTTAGGGCAGAAGAGGGAATAGAAACAACTCCATTTCTTGGATTATTAACATCAGAGGCGAAGATTTTTTATCGATCGAAGAAGGGGTTCGAACCATTAACTATCAAACGGCATATTATAGAAGTAATTAATTTAAACAAGTGAAGAGTTTATAATAAAATGATAATGAATAAGCAAACTATACGCGTACTTGTTATTGGCGCTGGACATATGGGCATTTCTCATGCCCGTGCGTATTTCAAATTAGAAGGATTTGAGATATGCGGTGTTGTAACCCGATCATTGGAGTCGTCTCAAAAAATGGTGGATGAACTTGGTTCCATACCTCAATATGTTGATTTTAATCAAGCACTCAGAGAAGCCAAACCTGATGCCGTCTCAATTTCTTCTTATACAGAAACCCACTTTCCCTATACCATTGCCGCCCTTGATTTCGGTTGCCATGTTTTTGTTGAGAAACCTCTTGCGGAAACTGCCGAGAAGGCTCGGGCCATTGCCATTAAGTCCAAGGAAGTGAATCGCAAGGTTGTCGTCGGATACATACTTCGGCATCACCCATCATGGATAAAGTTCATTGAAATTGCTCGTGACATGGGTAGCCCCCTTGCAATGAGAATGAATCTCAACCAACAAAGCAAAGGAGCGAATTGGGAGACGCATAAAAATCTTATGCAAACAACTTCTCCAATCGTGGACTGTGGCGTTCATTATGTCGACGTCATGTGTCAGATGACTCGCTCCAAACCGATACGGGTTCATGCTGTTGGTTCAAGGCTTAGCGATGAAATAAGTCCCAGCATGTATAATTACGGGATTCTTAATATCCAGTTTGAGAATGGCTCTAGTGGTTGGTATGAGGCTGCGTGGGGACCGATGGTTAGTGAAACGGCTTTTTTTGTTAAAGATGCAATGGGACCGAAGGGGTGCGTGAGCATTGTTGCGGACAAGACGGAAGAGGTCGAGAGCGATGATGTCGATTCGCACTGCAAGACTAATATTCTGAAGGTCCATCATGCCGAATTAAACGAAAAGGGCGAATTTGCACACGAGGATGAATATATAAACACCGAGGACGAGCCCGGTCATGACGAATTGTGCGAACGAGAACAGGCATATTTTCTGAAGGCAATAAAAGAAAACATCGATCTTACGGACCATCTAGAAGACGCAGTAAACAGTTTGGCTATCGTTTTGGCGGCCGACCTGTCTTACCGAGAAGGGCGAGCAATTAACCTGTGAACCGTTGGGGGTCATGTAGCATGAACAAAATGAAATTGTTTCATTATGCTGTTAAGAAAGATAAAATAAGCATATAAATTTATGTTTATTGATGTGCTAATACCTACGATATAATGATCGGTCTGTTAAAGCAATTGATCTGAATAGAGATATTCAAACAATTGTAAATCAACAATAATAAATTACTGTTTATTTGAATTTTATCACACCGTGCTCCTTCTCTCGATTCTTGTGTAATGGATTAATGCTAATTTATGTCAGCAGATGAATTACTGAGTGCACTTTCTGGGTTATATCCTGCCGATCGGCTACTGACCGAAGATGTACATTTTGCTTCGTACGAATCCGACGGATTGACTGCGTTTGCAGCCCGCCCTCGTGCTGTGGTGGTGCCGGAAACGGCACAAGATGTCATCGAAACCGTGCGTATTTGCTCTCGAGTCAATGTTCCTTTTGTAGCGCGAGGAAGTGGAACTAGTCTTTCTGGCGGATGTTTGCCGGTTGAAGATGGTATTGTGATAGCTCTCAATCGCTTGAATCGAATTCTTGATTTGGATCCTGCCCGGCGAATTGCAATTGTTGAACCTGGAGTTGTTAATTTAACCGTATCAGAAAAAGCCGCGGTTCATGATCTGTATTTTGCCCCCGACCCGTCAAGCCAGCAAGTTTGTACTATCGGCGGAAACGTAGCGTTTAATTCCGGAGGAGCACATTGCCTGAAATACGGAATGACCACGAACCATGTTCTAGGATTAAAGTTAGTTTTAGCAACAGGCGAAGTTGTGGAATTTGGCGGCGATTCCCTGGAGATGATTGGTCCCGACTGGACTAGTTTATTTGCTGGAAGCGAAGGCTTATTTGGAGTGGCATTGGAAATAACACTGCGTTTGTTGCCAAAAGTCGAAGCATATCATACTGTTTTGGCTGGATACGAATCGCTGGAAAAGGCTGGCGACGCCGTTTCTATGATTGTGTCTTCCGGCCTCCTTCCCGGTGCCCTGGAAATCATGGATAAGCTCGCCATAGAGGCTGCCGAATATGCAGTTAACGCAGGTTACCCCAAGGATGTGGATGCTGTGCTTATTGTAGAACTTGAAGGTCCCGCAGAAGAATTGGATGCTGAAAAGCCAATTTTGGCTGAATTATTAAGATCTTCTGGTCCTACGGAAACGCATGTTGCGGTAGATGCGATCGAACGTGCTCGAATTTGGAGAGGGCGGAAGAGTGCCTTTTCTGCTGTTGGTCGATTGAGTCCTGATTTTATTGTCCAGGATGGGGTCGTACCCCGCAATCGTCTGGGTGAAGCCTTGCGAAAGATCAAGGATGTGGGCGATGAATACGATGTTCGCATTGCCAATGTGTTTCATGCAGGAGACGGAAACCTGCATCCGCTAATTATGTATGACGGTCGAGTGGAAGGGGCACTGGAGCGCGCAGAGTTAGCCGCCAGCGAAATTTTGAAGATGTGCGTTAAGATGGGTGGTTCTATCACTGGTGAGCACGGGGTGGGTATGGAAAAGCGGCAGTATCTTCCGAGCATGTTTAGTGAGGACGACATCGACTTGATGAAGTCCGTACGAAGAGCCTTTGACCCTGCCGAAATTTCCAATCCAGGGAAAATGTTTCCAGACGGCGAAGCACCCTCTCTGTCTCTCTATGGATTACATCCTCTGGAAAAGGCAGGACTGATTTCTCGGGAATGACAATATTGCCACGATCCTCTGAGGAAGTTGCTGTGGCGGTATGCGGGTCATCGCATGCCCTCGCTATAGGAGGAAGGACAAAACCTGCGTTGACTATGTCGCATGAGGGAGATTTCATCGATTTGTCGGGGATGTCCGGAATTGTAGAATACGATCCCAGCGAATATGTTTTTTCCGCCAAAGCGGGAACTCCGATTGAAAAAGTACAAGCGACTTTACGAGAAAACGGACAGTACATACCCTTCAATCCTCCTTTTGCCGCAGAGGGTTCAACTCTGGGGGGAATGGTGGCAGCGGGTTTAAACGGACCCGGGCGGTTGCGTTTTGGTGGCATTCGCGACTTTTTAATCGGAGTTACTTTTGTGGATGGCAGGGGCCGTGTAATAAAAGGCGGAGGGAAAGTGGTTAAAAATGCAGCTGGATTCGATTTTCCTAAATTTCTCGTTGGCAGTCTTGGCTGCTTTGGGATTTTGACAGAGGTGAGTTTTAAGGTTTTTCCCGAACCCCGGAAATTTCTTACATTGCGACTTTCTTCCGGGAATTTGGAAACCGGAATAGAGAAAGTTCGTTGTGTGGCGGGTTCACCTTGGGAGCCCGACGGAATGGAATTAAATTCTGTCGGCGATATTTTTTTACGAATAGGAGGAGCCGAATCCGCCTTGCCTAAAAGGGCCGACCGGATTCTATTGGAACTGGGCGGCTTGGGAGAGCTGATCGCCAACGAAGAGGCCGACAAATTTTGGCGGAATGCAAACTCATTTGATTGGGCTTCACCTGACGCCATCTTGGCAAAAGTGCCCGTGACTCCAAACAGAATAATAGAGTTGGACGAATTTCTTTCATCCTTTGGAGCAACGCGTCGATATGGTGTGGCTTGTAGCGTTGCATGGGTGGCGTGGCCTCCCGGAAGCGCTGTGACAGAACTGGACCTCGGTTTGCGAAAGAGAGGCTTGCGAGGACTTGTCTTTCGTGGACAGGTGGAGAGTGTATATTTGGGGAAGTGGACCGATGGAGCCATTACAAAAGCAGTGAAGGTGGCTTTCGATCCCGATCATAAGTTCCCGTCAATTCCATGAAACACAGCATTCCCGTCGATAAATTAGGGCCAGCTGGATCTTTGATGAGCGAGGCGATTCAATCTTGTGTACATTGTGGATTTTGCCTCCCTACTTGCCCAACCTACTCAGAACTCGCCCAGGAAATGGATTCGCCGCGAGGTCGCATCATTTTGATGAAGGAAGCATTGGAAGGGAAATTGCCAACCGAGCAGGTACTGCCATACATAGACCGATGCCTTGGTTGTTTGGCTTGCGAGACATCCTGCCCTTCGGGGGTTGAATACCGTAATCTACTTGGACCCTTTCGGGAAAAAGCAGAAACGGAAAGCAAGCGAAGTGTCGCGGAAAAGCTTAAGCGAAAAGCTTTGCTGACCATTTTGCCTTGGCCGGGCAGGTTTCGAATTGCCGCTAAGGTGGGCATGCTGGCGAGACCATTCGGGCGGCTTTTGCCTGATCTTGTGCGCTCCATGTTGGCCTTGCTGCCAAAAACGTTGCCGAGCGGAATCATGCTGCCAGAAGTTGCAAAGCCAATGGGGACGCCAAGAGCTCGCGTCGCTTTGCTTGTCGGATGTGCCCAGCAGGTAATGGATCCCCAAATTAACGATGATACGATAGCCGTACTAGTCCGCAACGGAGTCGAGGTGTTGATTCCTCGCGGTCAAACTTGCTGTGGTGCACTCGGTTGGCATGTTGGAGCAGGGGAGCATGCCCGTAGGTTTGCTCGAAAAAACCTTGAGGCCTTTCCTCGCGATGTGGATGCGATTTTGACTAACGCCGCTGGCTGTGGTTCTGGTTTGAAGGAGTACCCTCTCATTCTGAAAGGTTCGGCCGAAGAATCGGCGTCAAAGTCTTTTGCGGGCAAGGTTGTCGATTTCGGTGAGTTTCTCGACCAACTGGGCATGGTGACTCCGCCCCGCACGAAAGGTGTGCCCAGAGTTGTTTATCAAGACGCTTGTCATTTGCGTCACGCACAAGGAGTGACGGAGGCACCTCGAAGATTGCTGCGGGCGATACCCGGCCTGGAGCTTCTGGAAGCAGAAGAACCCGACATATGCTGCGGTTCTGCAGGAAGTTACAACATCGACCAACCAAAAATTGCTGCCGACTTGGGCAAACGTAAAGTAAGTAACTTATTGAAAACCAAACCGGACTGGATCGTGTCCGGAAATATTGGGTGCATCATGCAAGTTCGGTCTTGCATGAATGGCAGTGGCCAAACCCCTCAGGTTGTTCACCTAGCCGGATTGCTGCGGCGAGCCTATGAGGAGGATTTGTAGCGGGCTTGTAAATGGGGGGCGTTTTGCCCAGATCCGCTACTTTGCGACGTGGGCAAATTTTGCCACGATAGATTCCATCTCGGAGACATGTTCTTCCATCGAAGCAAGAAGCCTGAACTGGGCGCGGGCTCGTTGGAGGTTGTGCCCGGGCCGTTTTACTTTGAAGTAGATATCGCCTTCTAGGTAGTCTGCGAGAAAACGCAAAGCCAATTCGTAGGTAAGGACTTGTGGGGCGATGGCTAAGTGATCGACCTCAAGAGGGCTGAGAAAACAGTTGGTCGCGTCAAGGTACCCCTCAACAAGAGCCTCGAAGATTTCGGGCAAAAATTGAATCCTGTTTACGTCAGGCTCATCTTCCTGAGCTGAGCAAGCAGCCGTCCTTACAAGATCACCGAAATCGTGTAATGCACAACCGGGCATAACGGTGTCGAGATCGACGACACAGATTCCCTCGCCGGTTTTCTTATCGAGCAAAACATTGTTAAGCTTTGTGTCGTTGTGGACGATGCGAACGGGAAATTTTTCTTCGTTGATGGCATCGGTCAAAGATTCTCGAGCTATTGCAAAAGTTATTAGATCACGAACTTCGTTGGTTCTCCCAAAGGGATCTTCAGTCACAACTCTGTGAAGGTCATTGAAACGCTTGCGAGTGTTGTGGAAGTCGGGAATAGTTTGAAGGAGAGGGGGGCCAGGAAGATCGGCAAGAAGTGCTTGAAATTCTCCGAAAGCTTTGGCCGCCTGATAAGCTTGGCGTGGGCTTTCCGGAATTTCTGCCGACTCTCCGCCATCTATGTATTCCATCATTCTCCAGTAGTTACCGCAGGAGTCTTGTACGAAAGGTCTGCCGTCATGAGAGTGAATCAACCGCAGGCTGCGGCGTGGCGTTTGATCGACGGAGAGCTTTTGGCCAAGGTGCTCGGTAACTCGCGAGAAATTCTCCATAAGGCCTGCAGGATCCTTGAAGACCTCGTGGTTGATCCGCTGAACGGTGTATCGAGTTACGGTCCCGCCCTTTTCGCACGAAAGCAAAAAAGTGTCGTTAACGTTTCCGTTGCCGTAAGGAACAGTGGAGGTTGGGTATTCCTCGAGGCAAAATAATTGGCCGACTTCGTCGGGTAAATGATTCATGCTGTTTTTGAAAGCTACCTAAAGCATTCAAAATTACGGCAATTGGTCAACGATCGACTTTACCCTTTGGGAGATCAAGGGTAACACCGCGAAAAGGCTTCGATGGCTTCGTATTCGGCAAGACCGAGATGATCGTAGGTTTCCGCCAGTCTTCGATCGGCGACTTCTGCTTGTTGCCATGCTTCAAGGGAGGTACGGCCGGTGACGGGAGTCTGGCTTCGCTGAGAGCGGTGCTGGTAAATCCCCTTCACTTTGTTGGCCAACTCGTCAGGGCTTAGGGGAACCGCCATATCGATATCCTCCACAGACCATTCTCGCTCGTCGCCTCGATAACTCCAGCTACGGCAATCTTTTGTCCAATCCTCGTTCCGTAGAAGCTCGAAGGCCTTTTGAAAACAGGAATAACAAACGGCTTGCACAGTTGTTGGTTCAGACAAGGCACCGGTAACGTAAATTTGGTGAGGCTGAATTTGTTCTAGAAGATCTCGCACGAGAACGATGTCTTCTTCCCGAGGCTCAAAACTACGAAAACGACCGTTTTCGTAAAATGGCAAATTGAGAAAACGGATTTGGGAGGAATTCACGCCACAAATTTCCATTGCCGCCCTCGCCTCGCCTCGGCGGACAAGACCCTTGAGCTTTCGTATTGCTAGGGAGTCTTCTCCGAAAGCTTCTCTTCCCGCAAGGTCAGCTTTGACCTGAAGGGCAAAGGAGGCTTTTTCGGAAGAATCCGACTCATCCAAATCCAGCATGATATCGACCGCTTTTTGAGCTTCGCCGTCGGGAACAGACAAGTTACCCGAAGTCAGGTAAGCAACAGTGACCTCGTGACCTTGATCGACGAGTCTGTGCAGGGTGCCTCCTAGGCCCAACGCACCGTCCTGAGGGTCCGGGGCAAGTGCAAGCACGCGCTTCGGGTGCGGTTCTGCACGTTCAGGCCGATGGGAATCGTCCGCGTTAGGTTTCCCTCCGGGCCAGCCGGTGATGGTATGTTGCACCTCATTAAACACTCGAATATTCAATTCATATGCAGAACCTCGCTCGGTGAGAAGGTCTGCGAGTCCGTGCTCGCTGTAATCCTCATCTAACAGTTTCAGGATAGGCTTCTCGAGATGGGAAGAAAGCCAAGCAACTGATCGTCGCGTTGTCCTGTCGGTCCATTCGACAGAACCAACGAGCCAAGGGTTCTTCTTGCGCGTCAGCTCCCCAGCCGCCGCTTCATCAGCGAATGCCCGAATGCCTTTGTGTTCTTGCAAGAAACTTGCTGGGAGCACATCCGACACAGGTTTCTCGACTGCCTTTGCGAAAACCTCGGCCTTAGAGTCACCCCATGCAAGAAGGATTATTTTTCTGGCATCCAGAATTGTGGCCACACCCATCGTTATTGCGTAGCGAGGGACATTTTCTTCACCAAGAAAATCTCGAGCGGCATCCTTGCGCGTTAAGGAGTCAAGATGCACCAGACGTGTACGGGAGTCGCGCCCGGAGCCGGGTTCGTTGAAGCCAATGTGCCCCGTTCGCCCTATCCCAAGAACCTGAATATCAATACCACCTG
Organism: uncultured Opitutia bacterium; assembly: GCA_937893275.1. Taxonomy (GTDB): domain Bacteria; phylum Verrucomicrobiota; class Verrucomicrobiia; order Opitutales; family Seribacteraceae. The sequence continues at coordinate 24,049 of CALBIN010000408.1, forward strand.
CTTCCAAGATACGCTCTTCGTACGCCTTGCAATAAGCGAAAACATCTTCTCGCAGAATCTTGCCATCGGGGACTGCCGTGGCATCTGCGGGGATGTCTATAAGAGAAAAAAGATGACGATCCATGAACGCGGCATAGCTTTCTGGATGCTCTGGTTCTAGGCCATGGTATTCGTCTAGGTTAAATGTCAGCACCTTTTTAAAGCTAAGTCCCTCATCCTCGTGGAGACGCACCAGTTCACGGTAAACGCCTATTGGCGTGGAGCCTGTTGCGAGACCTAGTACGGCGTGCTGTCCGTCTGCATTTCGTGAACGGATCAAGTCGGAGATTTCGCGTGCCACAAGTTCGGAACCATCCGTCGAAGAGGAACATATGGTAGTCGAAATGTGCTCAAGTTGTCTAGATTCCTTTGTATTCTTGTTCATGTGAATCAGGAGAATGTGGTGAGTGAGGTCATTGGTTTTAAAGGTTAAAACAATTACTTGAATGCAGAGACATGCAAATCAGAAAATGAACCAAATGAAAACCCAAAGACAGTTACGCGAACCTCACGGAAGTGTTTTTGGAGCGACAAGCCTTTATTTGTCTAAGACTGCGAGACAGAAATATTGTCGGCAGCGGAGTAACGGTCTCGAATGGTTTTCGCACGAAATAAGTAAAAGCAACTATGACTGAGTCTTATTTGGGGTGGACTTGTTAACCTCCCCTTGCAGAAGAGCTCCTTCCCGTCATAGATTTTGCGATATTATGAATTTGACTATCTATCAACAACGGCAGTTACAGAATCATCTCTGGTTCTCAATGGTATAT
>CALBIN010000409.1 GCA_937893275.1 uncultured Opitutia bacterium
GGAGAAACCAGTTTTCAAGCGGTTGCGGGAGGCTTATCTCATGCCGACGAGCTCGTTCGACTCATCCGCCGAAACCTTCCGAACTTCGGAATCGGGGTGGCGGGTTACCCGGAGAAACATCCGGAATCTCCCAACGCCGGAGACGATGTTCAACGCCTTGCGCGCAAGGTGTCCTACGGGGCCGATTTCGTGACCACACAGTTGTTTTTCGATAACGAATTCTACTTCGATTTCGTCAATAGATGTCGCCGGGCGGGCATCGAGGTTCCCATTCTTCCCGGCTTGCTCCCTGTGCTCTCCTTGGCCCAAATTCGACGATTCTCCTCGATGTGCGGGGCTGCCCTGCCGCCCGAGTTGGAGAAGCGGCTCGAGGAAGCGGGCGAGGAAGGAGCTCAGGAAGTGGGAGCGGATTGGGCATACGAGCAAATAAAAGGCCTGCTCGATGGAGGCGCTCCCGGCTTTCACCTATACGCCCTCAACAAATCCAAAGCCACCACGAGCATCTTGGAGCGATTGAGGGAAGAGGTTAGCCCTTAAGCATCGTCGGTCACTGTCTCGATGGTCGCTTTTTCCTTGAGTCCATCGAGGAAGGAATCGAACACCCCGTCCTTGCGTCGCTCGTGGAGGAAGGAAAGCACTTGTTCCTTCACCTCGTCAAAAGGAGCGGTCTCAGGTTCGTTGCGAGTGTGCAACTTGATTAGGTGCAAGCCAAACTCCGTCCGCACGGGTTCGCTCACCTCGCCCTCCCTCAAGGCAAAAGCGGCTTTCTCGAAGGCGGGCACCATCCGGCTGCGGCCAAAAGTACCAAGATCGCCATCCTCCTCGGGCGAATCGGAACACTCACCGGCCAATACAGAAAAATCCTCCCCGGAATCGATCCGGTTGGCAATCTCGCGAATGGCCTCTTCCACAGAGGACTCATCTTCAGGCTTCTCTATGCGCTTGAGGATATGGGAGGCGTGCAAGGTGGTTTCCCCGCGAAAAAGATCGGGGCGCTGTTCGTAATAATCGCGGACTTCTTGATCGGTGGGAGGCTCACAGGCGGACTCCTCCTCCAGCAATTGATTGAAATGACGCTGGGAGATAATTTCCCTGCGAAGATCATCGGCATTGCGGATGGTCGGGTTGTTAGCTTGGGCAAAGGCGTTCTTCCCCCCATTCTGCTTCATCCAGCGCTTGGTCTCGCGCTTCACCTCCGCCTCGTCCACGGGAAAATTCCTCCGCTTGCTCTCCTGAGCCATGATGGCCTGATCGACCAAGCGATCCTTGGCCACGTCCATGGCGGCCAACCAGACCACTTCCCGCGGTTTGCCGGGCATGCCCTTGGCGACGTTTTCAAAAAGAGCCTCAGCTTGCCGCTCGATCGCCCAATCGGGTATTAGATGTTCGTTGACTTTGATTGCCATTTGTTTGGGTCGACTTTATGGCCCCACCATCCGAAAAAGCCAAGACGGAAGGTACGGAAATAAAAAAAATCGCGGGACGAACATCCACTCAATTGCCCAAGCCTTTGCAGATTTTCGCACGCTTCGCAGGAGAAAACAGGGCAGAAAACGTCAATTGAGACTCAATTGAGTCTCAATAAAGTTGACGACCCGCTTCCCCAAGTCATAGAAGAGTTTTGGTCTTAACCAACCGCACATGGCTAAACGCAAACAGAATAAGAAAGTAGAGGAAGCTTGGGATGGCTTTTCCACTTTCCTCACAAGCAAAGGGCTCCGGGTCACGGGGCAGCGCAGGGGAATATTCGATGCCCTCTTCGAGGAGGACGGCCATTTCACGGCCGAACAACTTCTCGACCATGCTCGCAACTTGGACGACACCGTGTCCCGCGCCACCGTCTACCGTAGCCTCCCCTTGCTCGTGGAAAGCGGGGTTGTTCGCGAGGTAGACGTCGGTCACGACAACAAGTTCTACACCGTCAACCTGAGCTCCGAAAACTTCAAAGCCCAGGTAGTGTGCTCGGATTGCGACACCATATACGAGGTAGACGCCCCCTTCATGGAATGGTACGGGAAAACGGTTTCCGAAAAGCTCGGACTGGACGTTCAGGACCAGCGACTGCAGGTTCGCGCGGAATGCACGCAATTCCAACATAGCGGATCTTGCGATAGGAACAAGTGATCCACAAACACCTTCCGGCAGCTTCGAAATAAATCATCCGAAACTCCAAGCGAAATGGCCATCGCGACAGCTTCCGCCCTCCCCTCCCCACTCATCTTTCGAAAGCAAGACGAGCCATCACCGCTAAGCACGGAACAAGAGGAAATCCTAAGGCTCAAGAAGGAACGCAACGCGGTAATCCTTTGCCACAACTACCAAGTCGAACCCATACAGCAAATCGCCGACTACGTTGGAGACTCCCTCGGGCTCGCCTACAAGGCCGCCGAAACCGACGCCGAGGTCATCGTCTTTTGCGGCGTCCACTTCATGGCTGAGACGGCGAAAATTCTCAATCCGAGGAAAACCGTCCTGCTTCCCGACATCGACGCGGGGTGCTCCCTTTCCGATTCCTGCCCGGCGGAAAAACTGGCCGCCTTCCGCAAGGAAAACCCCGATGTGTACATCGTCGCCTATGTAAACTGCTCGGCATCCGTAAAGGCCCTCAGCGACGTCATTTGCACCAGCGGAAACGCCGTGAAAATCGTCGAGCAGGTGCCTGCCGACAAGGAAATCCTCTTCGTCCCCGACCAGAACCTCGGTCAATGGGTGGCTAAGCACACCGGTCGACCAATGAAGCTTTGGCCGGGCAGTTGTTACGCCCACGTCCTCTTTTCCAAGCAATCCATAGAGCGTTGCCGAATCGAGTATCCCAACGCCCCCGTGGTCGCCCACCCCGAGTGCATCGAGACCGTTCGCGACCTCGCCGACGAGGTATGCAGCACCGAGAAAATGGTATCCTTCTGTCGCGACAACCCTGCCGACACCTTCATCATCCTCACCGAAGCCGGCATGATGCACAGGCTCACACGGGAACTCCCCGACAAGACCTTCGTGGCCGGCCCCACCGACCATTGCGCCTGCAACGATTGTCGCTTCATGAAGCTAAACACCATCCCCAAGCTC
>CALBIN010000410.1 GCA_937893275.1 uncultured Opitutia bacterium
AGCAGTTCCGTCGTTTGCTGAAGCGCCTGATACTGGCTCTCGACAAGGACGGGCGCATCCTTCGCCAAGCCACCGGGTTGGCAATGGAGTTTCCAGGTGGCGTTGATAATCTGCTTCTGCAGCTTTATCAGTTTCTCCACCTGCTGGCTGAGCCCTTGCTGCTGTTCCTTCTCTTCCTCGGAACTCTCTCCCCCTTGGCCCTGTCGAAAGATTTCCTCAAAGGGTCGCACCTCGGCGAAAAACATGTCGCTGAAGGAGCGACGGGGTTGACCGTCGGGGCCCGTGTCCTCGGCCCAAAAGAACCAGCTGACCAGTTGACCGGCTTCCACTTTCATCTCCTCGAGGGCGAGCACGTGCGAGGCAAGCGACTTGAGTTGACCGTCGGCGACCTCGCCCAATTCGAATTCCTCCACGGCGCCGCCATCGAGGTTGTAGGACAAACCATGACGGAGCAGACCGAAGTCATCCTCGATCTCCGCGGTGAAAGTAATTTCCTCCAAGGGCGACACCTGCCGGTCACCGCCCGGACTGACGATACGAATTTTCGGTCCCTTGTTGGGGTAGACCACGACCTCGATGCGAGGGAAAATCTTGTTGGTTCGACCGGCGGCATCGACAAGTTCCAGTTTCCACTTGCGCGTCTTGGTGAGGATCAGTGGAAGCAGTTCGGCAAGCGGTTCATCGGGGTGGGCATCAAGCTCGACGCTCTCGTTGTTTTCTCCCACCAGACGAGCCGCCGCCGCCAGTTTATTGAGATGGAACCCGTAGGCGAGGCGGGGTGCCCTCCACGACGCTCAAGCGCCGGGTATCCTCGACCGTCCGTTCGGGTATTCCCGTATACGCAGGATAGGTCAGCGTGGCGTCTGCTCGCTCGAGTTCGGGATACTCGAACACGTTGACCAAGAACACCTCCGACCTCTGTCCATCATACTCGACCTGATAGGTAAATGGCCCATCCACGCTCGGGAGGGTGGCTCCGTAGATGGGATCCTCGAGGTTCTTGACCAACGTCAGGCGGCGAACCTCGCCATCCTGCGGAGTGACCACAAGGGTGGCCTTGCCGGGGAAACCCTCGCTAAAATGGGCCAGCACCGCCAGCGGACTGCCGCGCTCGACCTCGGCATCACCCGGGTCCACCTTGTCGAGCCGGGCAAGTTTATCGCCAACCGGTTTTTCCTCTTCCTTTGCCTGAGTTGCCGACACACCTGAAGGAGTTGGCTGATCGACTTGGCTGAGGACGATGCAGAAAATCATGAGGAAAACCCAGGAGCAGGATCGCAGGACCGTGAGTTCCTTGGTTGGAACGGTCTTGGCGAAGCCTGTCTCGACAAAGGCGTCAGCCGCCTTGTTGATCACCCGTTCCTGCAGGAAGTGAAACTTGCCCGTCTTCGGGTCGGGTTTCTGCTCGACGGCCGTGAGGAGCGTGGCATGCAGTTCGGGATGCTTCTCCTCAATGTCTCGGGCAACTTGCCGGTAGTCCACCTCGGATTGCCGCCGATTGACAAGGAGGGCCCCAATTGTGCCCGTGATCAGTATGAAGACGATCCAGCCAACCGTGTGCTCGGGCAAGATGGTTCCGCTAGCGGAAAGCCCGACAACTACGCAAGCGACCGCCGCCATCAGTCCCCACCAGACGGCCATCATGCGCCACTTCCGCCAAAGGTATTGCCGTCGAATAACGGGTTTCAGATAAGGTCTCAGTCTTGTCATGCCGCTTCCTCCGTTTGGCCCACAAGGGCCGGTCGACGCCAGGTACGTCCACCTAGCCAAGTTTCCAATAATGCCAGCAGAATCGCCACGACTATGAGCCAACGCCACATTTCTTGACGTTTCTCGAGCTCCTCGTCCATCAAGGCTTGCCGTCGGTTTTGGGAAATTGTCGCCTGCGCCACGTCCGTCGAGGCAAGGGGAAGGGCCAACCCTTCGAGTCGCTCCTCGGGGATGGGCGCGGTGTAGCTTTCCGCAGGAGGCAGATTTACCGCAAAGGTGGCGTTTCGAGCGCCCTTGATGGAGTAGAAGCCGGGCTGATCCGCAAAAAACTCATCGGCCGTACCGGGCAACCGAATGGTACCTGCGGGACCCTCCACTTCACGGCTCGCAGTATTTTCGGTAGGCAGGGTGATGGGACGGCCCACAAGGTTAGCAGCCTTGAACGGAGTGGAGATTCGCCCCATGTCCATCATGGAGTAAAGCAACGGCACGAACTTGCTGGAAAGGGCGAGCTGGCTGTCGGTGGGATGCCACCCACTGGTCAGGACAAGAAGATGACCACGGCCGACGGGCAAGTCGATGAGAGCCGGCGAATCATCGTCAAAGCGAACCGGGACGCGAGAGCCGGTTAGGCGTCCGGGATCGATTGTCCGATGCTTCCAAAAGTGGATTTTCGTAAAATCGCTGAAGCGAGGCTCGTTGAAGGGGACCAGCAAAGGGTGTTCGAAATCGAGGCGAGTGAGCAAGGCATACTCGTTCACCTTGGCCTCGGTCACCGGCACAGGGCCTGATGCCGCAAGGGCGGCCAAGGTGGGAGCGAGACCGTCGTCCTTCAACACCAACAGCACGGTGTGACCGGACTCGCAGAAGAAACGGACTTGCTCGATGGCAGCTTCAGGCAGGGACTCGGTCACGATGAGCAGGCGATCATCGGGATGAATCAATTTTCCAGCCAAGGCATTGGGGGCATGGGCAAGCACGTCGACGTGCTGCAAGCGCGTATTGGAAAAAGCCCGATCGAGGTAGAAACGCATATGCTCGACGTCGTCGGGTTTCTCCTTGCCGACGTAGTGAATGCGGATGGGCTCAGGCGTTTCCGGTACGATAAAAAGTTGGTCATCGAAGGACTCGCCGTCTCCAAGCAGGGCGAGACGCCAGTCCTTGCCTGAAGGTCGGCGCGGAGCCTTCACCGAGCGACTGTGGCCTGCAGGCAGGTAGATGTGGGTTATCCCGGTCGCATTGGAATCGTCCGGCTTGACCCAAGCCAAGCGAAATTTCTCCTGCGTGGCATCCTCGCTATTCACGACACGAACGCGCAGGGGCGCCGTACCGTCATCGTCCATTTCCTGGACGGGTG
>CALBIN010000411.1 GCA_937893275.1 uncultured Opitutia bacterium
AGACAACATGAGTATAAGGAGTCTTACCATCTGATGCCAAACGATCGATGGCATGCGATATTACATCTATCACCAAGGTGTCGTCTTGGGCCAAGGAACTAGGTCTGATCCATGGCACCTCCAAGCCAAATTGACGAGCGACTTCAGCAATCGACTCATCATCAGTACAACAGATTTTCTTATCTATGCATTCCACGCTAAAGAGTGCTTCTGCACTCCAACCTATCAAGGGTTTCCCGAGAAGGTTTCTTAAATTCTTACCCGGAATCCCTTTTGAACCTCCTCTTGCTGGCAAAATCCCCAAAACCTTCTCGTTCATCGTGAAAGGGCTTCCACTACTACTTGAGCTAAAAGATCTTCGGTTTCGCGCATGGCATCTGTTGTACACCCTCCGATATGGGGAGTAACCAAGACATTGAATCCATCGCGAGCAGCGCGAATCAAGGGTGAGTCGGCAAGGTTGCGAGAATCATGCTCTGAGCGCAGGACATCTACCGCAACACCTGCCAGCTTGGAATCCCTAACCATTCTGGCTGCTGCTTCTTCGTCCATCAACTCCCCGCGAGAGGTATTGATTAAATAAGCATCGTCGGGAAGGAGATCCAAGAGACCGGAATCAAGCAGAGAAACATTATCGGATCTCAAGTCGGCATGGATGGTAAGGACGTCGGAACGGCGACAAAGTTGGTCCAGAGGAAGAGAAGAGACCCTTTCCGATTCAAAAACTGCAGGAGCAACATGAGGGTCATGGGCGGCTACATCCATACCGATGGCCCTCGCATATCTTGTCATCCATCTCCCAATGCGCCCCAAGCCGACTATGCCCAATCGCAAGGAAGACAGTTGGCGAGAACAAAACTCGTCTCGATTCCATTCCCCTCGTTCAATAGTGGAAGAGTGAGCCTGAGGCAGGCGCCTCACAAGTGAAAGCATTAAGCATAATGCATGCTCTGCAGTCGAGGTGATCTTTTCGAGTTTAGGCATACAATCCCGTAGGGTAAAAACCCGAACTCCCTTTCTATCGCAAGCTTGCATATCCATATGCGTAACGCCAGTGGTGGGACTGGCTAACGCGAGCAAGTTCGGAAAAGGCTCAAGAAAGTCGCCATCGACGTAATGAGCCAATCTGACCACAAGACACACAATGTCACGAGGATCGAATTGATCGATTCCGGACCGCCAAACCGGGCCTATGGATGAATAGGTCTCCAAGGCAGCGGGAGAGTAGCCTCCCGACTCGACGATCAAGATTCCTTTATTGATACCTGTAATGGAGTGTTTTTTGAGAATAAGGCACGAAGCTCTTTAGTTTCTCGATAATGCGGGAACTGGCATTGCCGTCGCCATAAATGGTGCCGGGTTCATATCGTCCATGGTCCAACTGTAGCTGAACGGCCGACTTGATTTGATCGGAAACAGGGGCGACGGCAGTCAAATTCTTACCATGTTCCCGGCCATCCTGCCTATCTCCGATCAAAACCACGGGGGTTCCTGAAAAAGTAGAGTCGCGAACGAAACTTGAAGAGTTTCCAACCGCACAAATCGTCTTCTTCAGACACTTTTGGAAGACCTTGGGATTGAGATTTTTAACCAAGTGTAACCATTCGGAAGTATTTTTTTCACGATAAACTCGAATAACCTTGGAAATATTATCACTCCCCGCATCAATGTTTGGCCAAAGCCATACCGTAGGAATCGCCAAATCGTGGAGAGCGCCAATCAACTGTTCCGCTTGCTCTTTTTCACTGCCGAAGGCTGTTGTAACCGGATGATAGATAACTAACAAAAATGGTTTTTCGGGATCAATGTTTGCTCCAACGCCCATTTGGTTGAAGATATTGCTAGGCAAATCGGCATCAAGTTTTCGGATGTAATCACCTGCCGGGCAACCCACATTATGAACATGAGCAGGATCTTCGCCCATCCTTACTAAATAATCCGCCGCTCGTTCCGTTGCCGGAAAATGAAGATGAGAAAACTTCGTAATTGCATGACGAGCGCTCTCATCAATGGATCCGGAAATCTCCCCTCCTTGGATGTGAGCCATCGGAATATTCATATAGGCTCCGGCAATCGCCGCGGCCAAGGCCTCGTATCTATCGCCGATAAGCAAAAGCATATCCGGCTGCAACTGCTGGTAGACGTTAGTGAATTCAATGATGCCTAAGCCAATGCTCTTTGACATCGTGACAGGGACGGAGCCCTCCACCTCTAAAAAAACTCGGTGATCTACTTTAAATCCATCATCTTCGACCATTTTTTCCGCTCCACCGAAGCGCTCCAACAACATGGTCCCCGCACAAATGACTTGGAGTTCAAGATCAAGATCTTCGTCCAGGGCCTTCATGACAGGATACATTCTGCCATAATTAGCTCGATCAACAAGGAGGACGCATATCTTTTGGATCTTCTTCAGGAAAAGTGTTCCTCCTTGAGCTGCTCTCCTCCAGAACAAGCTTTGGTCAATTTTTTTGTGATGAAACGGTCCAGCATTTGGGCAGGGATTCCCGTCCCTGGTTTCTTAAGCGAGATATCCGACAGCGCCAACTCGTGTCCTTGCTCCAGATCATGAGAAAAATAAATACTCCTGCCAAATAATTGCCTCAGGTCAGTCATTGCTTCAGCTTCCAAGTCCTTGTCTATTCTTGACGCCAAGGATTTCTCCGTAAAACGAACTCCCTCAACAATGACTTTTAATTCTTCAATGGTTACGGAAGAAGTAACGTCGGGGCCAAAAGAATCTCGGGAAAGAACGACATGCGCTTCGATCATGTTGGCTCCGAGGGCAACGGCAGCCAAACTTGGGTAAATGGTCCCGGAGTGATCCGATAGACCAGTAGGACAACCGTAACGATCGCAAATCTCACGAATTACATTCAGCCCAAGCTTTTCGGGAGGACAAGGATAGGAGGTCGTGCACTGAAAAACTCCTACCCTACCGTGATATCTGGAAATAACGGAAATCGCTTCATCAATTTCCTTCCAATAGGACATTCCGGAAGAAAGGAGTATTGGCTTCTGCGTTTTTGCAATTTTTTCAAGCATCGCCAAGTTGCCGGTTTCGCCTGAGCCGATTTTCCATGCAGGAACACCAAGCCTTTCCAGTAATTCTACGGCATCGAAGGAAAACGGAGTAGACAGAAAAACCAAACCTCTGTCGGCGGCGTGTTCAGCCAACGTCACCCACTGATTTTCCGTGAATTCCATTCTTTTCCAATAATCATACCTTGTCGAATCCTGAGGGAAGCAGGCCACTCGGAATTTCTCATCGGGACTGGATTCTGCTTCAGCAATGTGCGTTTGAAACTTAACGGCCTGCACCCCCGTCTTTGCAACTGCATCTATATAGGCATGAGCAGCTCCAAGGCTTCCATCATGCGCTTGCCCTATCTCGGCAACGACAAAGCATGGATGACCCGGACCCACCATATGGCCATTCACTGCAAAAGATTTTTCCATTTGGTTCTTCAATTTTTAGCTATACCATCAATTCTTTTTGCACTGATCACTAATCGCATAAAGCAACTCACAACCTAACCGCTCGATGCAGTTGCTGAATCCCTGATGCCTTCAAGCACCTTATTTTGGTCTCCATCGGATAAATAGGGACCCATGGGAAGGCTCAGACATTCATTGGCAATCTTTTCGGAAACCGGAAAATCACCGGACCGACAGCCCAAGTCACTAAAGACCGGTTGCAGATGCAAGGGCACTGAATAATAAGAAACGGATGGAATCTTCTGTTCCTCGAGAGAGTTTTGAATACATTCTCTTTGTCCGCTAAGAATAGTGTACTGAGCGTAAACCGAGGAATTCCCTGGAGCAATCACGGGTGTCGCCAGTCCATCAATGTCGGAAAGCGATGAATTGTATCGATCGCCGATCTCACGACGCTTTTCGACTTCTTCGGGAAAAACGTCAAAAACGGATAAAAGAATAGCGGCCTGGATAGTATCCATTCTCCCATTAAGACCCAAAATCGGATGATGATGCTTCCGTTCCTGTCCATGAACGCGTATCCATCGGAACTTCTCCGCCCATTCGTCATTGTCCGTAAATAATGCCCCTGCATCTCCGTAACAACCAAGCGGCTTTGACGGGAAAAAAGATGTGCTTCCAATGGAAGAAAGGTTGCAAGACTTCCGGCCTTTGTAAGTTGCTCCGAAACTTTGAGCTGCGTCCTCGATTACTGGAATCTCATGCCTTGAGGCTACCTCGTTTATCGCATCCATGTCAGGGGTTTGCCCATAGATTGAAACGGGCATGATCGCTTTCGTTTTTTCCGAGATAGCGGCCTCGAGAAGTCGCTCGTCCATATTCCATGTATCGGGTCGAATATCGACGAACACAGGTTTGGCTCCAAGCAAAGCGATTACCTCAGCGGATGAAATCCAAGTGTACGGAACGGTAATGATCTCGTCACCTGGCCCAACGCCAAGAGCCATCAAAGCGATGAGTAAGGAATCGGTACCGCTGGATACTGTAATGCAATGCTTGGAACCAGTGTATTCGGCAAGCTTTTGTTCAAGCTCTCTTACTTCGGGACCAAGAATGAACTGTCCGTGTTCCATAACCGTTTGGATACGAGCATTAATTTGATCCTTTATCAGAAGGTGGCGAGATTTCAGGTCAATGAATTGCATAAGGGAAATTTAATGGTTTTTCTCACGGAGACACGGAGAGCACAGAGAAATATGAGAAAGTAGGGTAACAAGAACATCTAATTGCTATGCAT
>CALBIN010000412.1 GCA_937893275.1 uncultured Opitutia bacterium
TGTCCAGTTGATTACCTTGTTAGTGATTAAGTTCTCGTTTGGGATCAGGTGTTCCTTGCCATCACGCGTAATTACTGATGCGTATCGAGCTCGTAGTGAATTTATCCATCCGTAGGTACCGTCGATCTCGATGACGTCGCCTGGTTTGATCGAGCGGTCCAGCAGCAATATGAGCCCGCTGACTAGATTGGAAACCACCTTCTGTAGGCCAAAGCCTATGCCTACGCCGACCGCACCACCCAGCAAGGCAAAAGAGGACAAGTCCAGTCCAACGGTGGACAGGGCTACGGCAAAGGAGAAAAAGACAAGGCCGATCCGCATGATCTTGCCGAGTAGGACTTGGAGAGATGGCGGGAGGTGAGGGAGTTGACGGATGCGGGTTTCGCCTGCTGTCGCGAGCATTGAAGTGCCCCATAGCAAGCCAAGTAAAATGCCTATGCCATTGAGTAAGTCTAGGGCTGAAATTTCGGTGCTTCCGATGCTGAAACCCAATTTTCTCAGCAAGTCGACTGTTGCTCCCAATAGTCCAAAACTGTGCAGGGCGGCAACTCCGAAAGCCACTACTGCTACCAATCGAAGCCACGCCCGGCTTTTTATGAAACCTGAAACTAGCCGAAAAATCCCCCAAGCCCCGGCAACGCTGGTGAAGGGCCGAATAAGGTCATGAGTGGGCGTATGGTATTCGTAAAAAACGATCACCGTCAGCAAGCAGAACGACAAAAGGAATAGCGGGGCAACCATTCTCTCAAGCGCCGCCCAGATCATTCGCAACAAAGGGGGGGAATCCGGATTCTCCGCTAGAGGATGAATTCGCCATTTTGTTAGGCGAGTGACAATGAAGGTAACGCAGACCAACCCTGCCATCAATAGCAGTTGCAACCGAACGGAAGGATCATCCAGAAAGGATTGAGCGGTTTCCCAATCTAAGCTTATGGCGAGCGAATCGATTATGCCCACGAAGTACATTTTTTATTTATAAGTGATTGAGTCGATGGAGGCGGAACTATCCTGCTAGGTACGGCCATGTGATCAACAATTGTAATAAACCGATCAAGAAACCAAGAACTCCCCCCACAATCTCAATAAATCGGAATTCTTTTTTCATGATGGAGAAGAGCATATCCTCCAATTTGTCGCTGGAAAAGTTTTCGACTTTTTCACGCACCGTTGCCTTTACGTCAATTTCGCTTTCAAGCTTTTTTGCGATCTCATCCGATGCTTCGGTTAGCAAACCCTTAAGCTCCGAAAGAAAGAGACCGCTAACTTTGGTTATCATCTCATCATTCAGGAACATTGAGAGCATGGGAAATGTCTTTAACAGTTTTTCGCTAATTGTTTTTTCGATGCGTCTAGCCGCTATGTCCGCTATCTCGTCGCTTCCCGCGACTTCGCGTAGTTTGCTTGTTACATCTGAAATGGAAAATAGTTCTTCCGAGACGATCTCCCCCAGTTTTTCGGCAAGCGCTGCCTGCCGTTTTGGGAAAACTCCCTGAATCCGTAGTAAGCCCAAGGCATTTATTGGTTTCCGAGGATGGAAGAGCATCTTGACCGCGAGAAAGTTGGTCAACCAGCCTATGCCGCCAGCTATAATCGGAAGCATAAATATAAGTTCTTTTGGTGGCATATGGATGAATTTAAACCTTTTCCAGTTTCAAAAAAGGTCACCTTGTGGTAGTAACGCAGTTGTGGGCAAGGATGTTTTGAAATTTCTTCTTATTCTATTATTACTTTTTTCCGCATCTTGTGCAAAGTTCGTGACCAAACCGTTGAAACTCGCCGTTGATCTGACATTTAAACCTGCAAAAATCATCACGGATGCAACGGTGGACTTGGTGGAGAAACCCGTTCGCAAGGTTGTGGAAATCGCTAAACCGAGAAATCCACTAAAGGCGTTTCGCTAACTCTTTTTTCGTACTGCATAAAAAAGGCCGCAGAGGCGGCCTTTGGGGTATTTTAAGGTGAGATATTTGTTAGGTTGTTCGAGTTGTCGGTTCCAATTTCAGTGAAGCAGAATTGATGCAGTAACGAAGACCTGTTGGAGGAGGACCGTCCGGGAACACGTGACCGATGTGCGATCCGCAGTTGGCGCAAGCGGCCTCTTCTCGGATCATGCCGTGACTGGTGTCCGTTTGCTTAGTTACACTTTCAGGATGCGTCGCATCCCAGAAACTTGGCCATCCCGATCCTGAATCGTACTTTGCTGCAGAACTAAACAGCGAAACTCCACAAGCAACGCAGTTGTACGTCCCCTCAACCTTACAGTCCCAATATTTTCCCGTGAAAGGCCTTTCAGTCCCCCCTCCACAGACAAATTGCTGTTCCTCTGAGAGGTGGGAAATGTCGCAACTCAACTTTTTGCCAGGAGAAGAACTCATGGGAATATGCCTATTTTCTTCGCCTTGCTCCGAATCCGCCACTGTTTCCGAATCCACGATTACGTTTACGCGAAACCGGGTTCGATGAAGGTAGCATTTCAGATGGGGTTTCGCGGTAAGGGAATCCTTCGAGTTCCTCTCTCGGCAAGGGGTTCCCTAGCAATTTTTCGATGGCATCAACTCTTGGCAAGTCATCGGGAGCAAATAATGTAAAAGCCTCCCCTTCGGTTTTTGCCCTTCCTGTTCTCCCAATTCGATGCACATAGTCTTCCGAATGCTGAGGGACGTCATAATTAATCACATGCGTTACATTAGAAATGTCAAGTCCTCTGGAAGCAACGTCAGTGGCTGATAAAATTTTGACTTTCCCCGTTTTGAAGTCCTGCAAGGCTTTCGTTCGTTCGGATTGTCGCATGTCGGAATGTAGTACACTGACTTCTCTACCATGTTCCTCAAGCCACCTACTTATCCTGTCGGTGCCTCTCCTTGTTTGAAAAAAGATGATCAAACTGTCGAAGTTGATGGTTTTTAGAAGAGCTACCAGCAAATCGAATTTCTGGATGGCGGGTACAGGAAAGAGTGCGTGTCTTACCGTTTCGGCCGCAGAAATATTTATATCAATTTTGATTACTGCAGGGTCCTTAAGAGCCCAGTCAGCTAATCTGCGAACTGAATCTGGAATTGTTGCCGAAAATAGTAGGGTTTGCCTAGTCCGAGGGGTCTTTTGGATGATTTTTGTAACGTCCTCGATAAAGCCCATGTCCAGCATGCGGTCGACTTCGTCGAGAATCAATATCTCAATGTTCTTTAGGTTCAAGTTACCCTGACCAATATGATCGATAAGACGACCCGGGGTAGCAACGACGATATCGGGACCTGCTCCAAGTTGTTCGAGTTGTTTCCCATATTTGACGCCACCATACAGCAACGCCATATTCAAACCCAAGTTGTGCCCGTAATTCCTGAAGTTTTCTTCAATTTGAATGGCAAGTTCTCGAGTCGGCGCCAAAGCCAATACCCGACATGCACCGTGTTTGCCCAAACGATGCAAGGCCGGCAAGGCAAAGGCCGCAGTTTTACCAGTTCCGGTCTGTGCGGAACCTACCAAGTCACGACCCTCTAAAATAATTGGAATTGCGTCCAATTGAATAGGGGTAGGTTCTTCATAACCTCGATCGGCAACGGTTTGAACAATCTTATCGCTAAGGCCAAGTGTGGCAAAATTCATATTTTTGTCTTTATAAAGGGGCGGGGTAGGTTATTTAACAAATAACTCGGATGACCCAAAATGGAAGTAACCCTTAAGCACAAGCATAATCCTAAATATCGAGGAAGAATCGCACCCACACCCTCAGGTTATCTCCATGAAGGTCATGCTCGCACCTTTCGAGCAGCATGGCAACGGGCACGAGACGCCGGAGGTTCATTAGTCTTTCGAAACGACGACCTTGATGCTGATCGATGTCGACCTGAATTCGAAAGAGCTGCAATCGAGGATCTCAGGAGTTTGGGATTGGATTGGGATGAAGGACCCGACGTTGGCGGAACCTATGGACCGTACAACCAAAGTGAAAGGCATGAACATTATCTCGCGGCATGGCAGAAACTAAGAGATGCAGGTATGATATATCCATGCAATTGTTCGCGAAGTGAGATAAAAGCCTTCAATCTAAAATCAATTGATGGAGAAGAATTTCTTTTTCCACATCAATTACGACCCAACGAAACGGAATTACGAGTGCCCGAAGAACCAGGTAATGCAAATTGGAGATTTCGGACCACTGTATCTGAAGAAATTTCATTTGTGGATAAAAATCTAGGTGTGCAAAAATTTAAAGTAGGAGAGGACTTTTCCGATTTTCTGATTTGGCGAAAAAATGGATATCCATCATATGAACTAGCAACTGTTGTCGATGAAATAAATATGTGCATTACCGAAATTGTGCGTGGTTTAGACCTACTGAAATCATCGGCAAGGCAGAATCTTATATTTTTAGCTTTAGGAGAAACTTCTCCAGCATTTTATCACTGTGAAATAATGACGGATGAGAATGGTCGTAAACTATCCAAGTCCGATAGAACTCTACCTCGACTCTCTCTTCCTTTTTAAGTATTCTTGAGCTTTGACTACGGATAGGAATTCATACTGTCCGTGGAGGCGAGCGAAGACATAACCCGGCCATCCGTCTAAAAATCCTTTTTGCCAGATATATACATATAGAAAGCGTAATGTCGGGCGAAAAGGTAGCATTCTGAAAATCCTTCGTAAACGTCTTTTCCCCTTCACTTGATCGTTCTGGAGTGAATGTGGATCGTCCTTACATGTGCTCTCGACCACAGCTTCCCAATTCGAATAGCGATTATGCTTTTCGACAAAACTCTCAATTGTAGGAAAGGCATGATGATCCATAATGGAGAGAAGTTTTTCGGTTGTCCCGTTGACCACAATATGTTCGTGGATTTCATGATCGCCGCTGCCTGTATCGTCCTCGGTGATTTTTTCGTATCTTCCCAGTCGATGTTTGAACAAGCGTAGGTTCCAGTTCGGGAAGTACGCATGCCGGAGCGGACGCCCCATGAAGAAATAGCGTCGATTGATCCAGTAACCCGCGTTGGGATCTTGTGGGTTTTGTATGATCTCACGAATTTCTTTTTCTGCTTCCAGGGGAAGGCATTCGTCCGCATCCAGAATGAGAACCCAGTCATGCGAGAACGCAAGGTTGTCTAGTGCCCAGTTCTTCTTTTTAGGCCAACCGCCTTCATAGTGAAACTGAATGACTTTAGCGCCAAGACCTTTGGCCAGTTCAACGGTACGATCCGTGCTTTGAGAATCGACGACAAAAGTTTCGTCAACCCATGGTACCGAATTTAAGCATCTCTCAATGTTGCTCTCCTCGTTTTTGCACGGTACAATCAGAGAAATCTCAACCTTAGGGGATTTCACGATTCTAAAATTTCCTGAATTTTCGACTCAGTGAGAGGACCATTCGGATGCCAAGCGAATAGGTTGTTTGTATGTGTCCCTACGGATTCATTTCTTTCCGCATCCCAAACGGAGTAACCTATGTCTTTCAGGAAATCTATTGCCTGTTCTTGCTTTGGAGGAAATGATTCCATGATGAGGAGGGGGGTGTTGTTTTTTAGGCAATTTTTTCCACCGCGCAAGACTTCGTTCTCGTGACCCTCGACATCGATTTTGATTAAATGAGGTTTTGTTTTCTCTGTAATAAAAGAATCAAGAATTTCTCGTCGGACATCGATAGTCGAAGTTGCATGACCGAGATATTTTTCCACCCAAGGAGTCTCTCCGTTTGAGATCATCCCCGTCGCCGAGGTATACCAGTCCTGGTGAAAGCAGACTTGTCCTGGTTTATCGCTAAGGGCGACTCCCTCTATTCTCACATTTTTTAAATCGGAGTGAGAAACAGTCATGCGAAGTAGTTCAATGTTGTCGGGGTCGGGTTCAAAGGCGATGACGGAAGCGTCCGGGTTTGCCTCTGAAATCTGCCAAGCATATTTCCCGTGGTTTGCTCCAATGTCATAGAAGGAGATAGAATCCTCAATCTTCTTAAGTGCACCAATGAGTAATCTGAATAAGTTCGTGATCTCCGGTTCTATCTTGCCCTTGTTCCATCGCGCGGATGCATGAGTCAACGGTCGTATCGCGACCGGAAATCGAAATCCAATGTCACATAGTTTTGGTTTGTTGAAGCGACTTTGCAACAGTTTTGAAAATGCACGGGTTTTCCGCAAGCAGTGTAAGGGAGAAGAAAAGAAAAGGGGGATGTCCATTACTTTGATTCAACCAGCCTTTTGTATAGGTTTTGATAAGCTTGGGCGCATTCCCTTGCTTTGGGAATATGTGGCGGTAGCCCATTTGTTCTATCGGCGTCCAAAATCTCTTTGATTTTTACAACTATGTCTTTTGTGCTCTTGGGGTCGACGTAAGTGGCCGCCGATCCCAGAATATCATCCATTGCACCAGTTTTCGAAGCTATGACGGGACACCCCAAGGATCTAGCTTCCAAGGGAGGCCAGCCAAATCCTTCTATTAGGGAAGGAAATATCAATGCATTGGCGTGTTCGTAGAGGGTTTGGAGTCCGGATTCCGATAAATTTGAAAGAACGATCAACTCATTGGGGTTATTTTTAAGCCACCTCTCTGTTTTCTCAGTCAGTTCTTCCAGTTGAGGCACCGGACCAACGAGAACGAGCTTAAGATTATTTAAGTTTCCTGCTTCTTTTACATCAACAAAGGCTTTAAAAAGTCTCTTCCTGTTTTTGTACCAGGCTGAACTTCCAACATGCAATAGGAAGCTAGTATTAATAGGGTCTAAAGGGAGATCTTCGATGGGATTATCGTCGCCTCGTTCCGATTGAACTCCGAGATGAATCACTTCGGAGCAACCTTTTGAGGCAGGTGTGATTCGGTGCAAATCCATTTCCGTTCGGGATGAATCGCAGGCATAGGCATCAGCATAGGGAAGGGAGCGATGTATCCAATTTTGCAACCGTTTACCATTGGAAGATGTTTTTGGGGCTTTGTGGAATTCGTTTCGAGCAGTCCGTAGCGCGATTAAGTCGTGGCAGGTCAATAGCTTGGGGATCGAGGTGAGCCTTTTGATCTTGGGCAGGTAAACGGAATTGGAGTGATCGATGATGTGTGCAAGGTCTATGGGGTCTG
>CALBIN010000413.1 GCA_937893275.1 uncultured Opitutia bacterium
GTGACTGCACCATCTGCGACTTCAAGGAATACGCATGCGTTTGCAAGCACTAAGAACTCTCCAGATATTGTCGAAAGCCTCTAGACCGGACCACAACCCTTGGCTCTCACTGTCCAAGCATAGGCAACCACTTGCGCACTTCACCACGTTCGCCCCTAGCGGAATGGAGAACCCAAGCTTCGCCGGTCTCAGTATCGACTTTCACTAGGCTCTTGTAGAGAAAAGGCTTTGCATCTTGGGAATAGTACTCGGCGCTGACGATTTGAAATTTGCCCGTATCGCTACCCGACATAGCGAAGCTTGGCGGTGGCGGAATGCGAGTCGGTAATTTTGGCGGAGTGGATGGTGGTCCACCGGAGGGTGGTTGCGAAAGCTGGGCATGGGCTACAAGCCATGCTCCTAACGCCAATCCGAAAAATGTGAGAATCTTGGTTCCTTTGCTCATTGTTATTTAGATTTTAGGTTGATTGAGAGACAGCTTTTGTCCGAAACATAGAAAAAGGCGCAAAGCACCCATGGCAACTGGCTTTTTGCCTTGCGAGAACAGTTGATCAAGCCTAGCTAAATAAGGTTTTTCCTATGCTAAGAGTACTCGTATCCACCACCTCTTTTCAAGATACGCCAGGCGAACATCATAAATTGCTTGCCGACGAAGGCTATGAACTCGTCTGCGAACGCGGTCCGCTATCGGAAGAGCGAATGCTCGAACTGGCTGGCGACCTCGACGCCTTTCTTTGTGGAGACGACTCAATCACGGCGGGCGTCATAGACAAAGCACTTCCACGACTCAAGGTGATCGCCAAGTACGGAATAGGTATAGACAAGATCGATATGGAGCACGCCACGGCAAAGGGAATCCCCGTCACTTTTTGCCCCGGGGTCAACCATACAACGGTTGCCGAGCATACTTTTGCCCTTCTTCTGGCTCTGGTTCGCAACTTGGTGGAGGAAGCCAACATAACCCGAAGTGGAAAATGGAAACGTATTACAGGCAACGAGATCATGGGCAAAACCATCGCTATCGTGGGTCTGGGCAGAATAGGCAAGGAAGTCGCCATACGAGCAAAGGCCTTCGGTATGGAAGTAAAGGCCTTCGACCTTTACTGGGACGAGGAGTTTGCAGATGCTCACAAGGTAAAACGTTGTTCCTCGCTTGGCGAAACGATGGCGGACGCGGATGTAGTTTCTTTACATGTCAACCTGACGTCTGAAACTCGTTACATGTTGAACGCCCAGAGCATCGCCACGCTGAAGGACGGAGCTATCGTTCTTAACTGTGCTAGGGGTGAATTAGTCGACTCCTCCGCCATGGTGGAGGCTCTCGAATCCGGAAAGCTAGGAGGCTACGGAACCGACGTCATGGAAGAAGAACCCCCGGCATCGGATCATCCTCTGCTATCCGCCCCAAACACAGTGATCACTCCGCACATCGGCTCTCGAACCTACGAATCCGTTCAGCGTCAGGCAGGCATGGCCGTTCGCAATCTCATCCATGTTTTGAAAGGCGAGAAACCATTGGCTCAAGCGAACGACGCTCCCATTTCTTCTCCTGTCACCTAAGTCAATTAAACCTATCTTTTTCCCTTTCTCATGGAAGACACTTTTTACGTCGTACCGCAAGAGTCTCACGATACTCTCGTGCGCAATGTGTTCGAGCTCCGGGGTTTCAACTCGGACGAATCCTCGGCAGCGGCAACCTTTTCCGCATACGCCACCAAGCATGGGATTCGCACCCACAACGCGCTCAAGGCTCTCCATCTGGACGAATTATTCGGTTCGACCGTGGGAGGTTGCACGCCGGGCGCAACCATTGAAGTAAAGGAAAGCCGCTTCGACGCCTGTCAAACTTGGAATGCCAACAAGAAGCTCGGCCAAGCCGTGGCCTACAAAGCGATCGACACCTGCATCGAAATGGCGGACAAACATGGCTCGGGAACCGTGGCGATAGACAATGCCTTTCATTACCTTTGGGGTGGAGGTTACGTCATGCACGCCGCCCACAAAGGCTACTACGCCTACACAAACTGCACCTCCACCCTCGCCGAGGTCGTGCCCTTTGGAGGTAAAACGCCTACCTTGGGAACAAACCCTCACTCCTGGGGCTTGCCAACGACTGAAGCCATCGGTTTCCCCGTAGTCATCGACTGGGCAACCTCAGTCATTGCCATGGGTCGCGTTCAACAGCTCAAACGGGAAAACCAACAACTTCCTCCCAATGCAGCGGTAGACAAGGATGGTCAACCCACCACTGACCCTAATGCCGCGGCAGCCCTCCTACCCTTTGCCGCGCACAAGGGCTATGGCCTAGGACTTCTCAACGAAATCCTCGGAGCCATGACCGGCGGATCCCTCTCCACTATTCGCGGCATACCAGGAAACCTCTCGGGCGAAAAGTATTGCTGCAATTTCTTTTTTCAAGTGATTCATCCGGAAGTCTTCGACGCCGGATGTTTCGCTCACCAACGCACGCAGAGCGAAAACCTCAAGGCGGTTCTGGACGACATTCTCAAAGAAGGGAACGAGAACTGTCTTATGCCCGGTCAACTCGAGGCGCGCTTTGCCGAACGCTCGGAATTAAACGGCGGTCTTCTATTCAGCGAAAAAGAACTCGACGAGTTCGACGAAGTCGCGGAACAATGCGGCTTGGAGAAGTGGGATCGCAACAGGCTTTCAGTGGCCTCTTGAAACTCGGATCGCAATTCAAAAACTCTAGCTAAGTCTATTCCATATTCAGACAAACAAACTCCATCATGTCAGTTTTAGATATACGTCCTGCCGAAGAATGCCGCTGGGATCTTGTTTCTCTGGGTGAAATCATGCTTCGCCTCGATCCGGGAGAAGGTCGAGTCCGCACCACTCGCGCCTTTGAAGTATGGGAAGGTGGCGGAGAATATAACGTGGCCCGAGGCCTGCGGCGTTGCTTTGGCTTGAAAACCGCCATCGCCACAGCTTTCGCAGACAACGACATTGGCCGCCTGCTCGAAGATTTCATACTACAAGGAGGGGTAGATACGGACCTGATACGCTGGGCGCCTTTCGACGGTATCGGCCGTGATGTGCGCAATGGCATCAATTTCACCGAACGCGGATACGGACTGCGGGGTGCTGCGGGCACGTCGGACAGGGGAAATACGGCCGCCTCTCAAATGAAACCCGGCGATATCGACTGGGAAGAGGTTTTCGGGAAGCAAGGTGCGCGCTGGTTACACACGGGAGGTATCTTCGCAGCCCTCTCCGAAAGTTCCGCCGAGGTCGTCATCGAAGCAGTTCGGGCAGCTCAGAAACATGGAGTCATTGTCTCTTACGATTTGAATTACCGCCCCTCCCTCTGGAAGTCGATCGGCGGGCAAGAAAAAGCAAGAGAGGTCAACCGTCGCATCGCCGAACACGTCGACGTCATGATCGGCAACGAGGAAGACTTCACCGCTTGCCTCGGTTTCGAGGTAGAAGGTTTGGACGAAAACATATCCAACATCGAGATCGACAAGTTCAAAACCATGATCGAACAAGCCGTTACCGCTTTTCCCAACTTCAAGGCCACCGCCACCACCCTGAGAACAGTCAAGTCCGCAGGAATAAACGACTGGGGGGCCATCTGCTGGGCGGACGGAAACTTTTACGAAGCTAACCACCGAAAAAATCTCGAAATCCTCGACCGCGTGGGAGGCGGGGACAGTTTTGCATCGGGCCTAATCTACGGGTTTCTCGCCACGGGCGACCCTCAGGAAGCCGTTGAATACGGGGCCGCTCACGGGGCTCTTGCCATGACCACTCCGGGAGACACCTCGATGGCCACTTTGGCGGAAGTCGAAAAAGTTAAAGGTGGAGGCGGAGCCCGAGTGGTACGGTAATTGAAGAGAACACATAAACCAAAAGCATGAATTATCTAGAAGAACTGTTTAGCCTCTCGGGGAAAACTGCCGTCGTCATTGGAGGTACCGGCGAATTGTGCGGGGCAATGGCTACGGGACTTGCAAAAGCCGGCGCCGAAGTCGTAGTAGTTGGCCGCAACGAGGAAAAGGCTCAGCAAAAAACCAATGAGATCGAGGAAGCCGGGGGATCGGCTTACTTCGTGCCTTGCGACGTGGGGGAAACCGAAAGTTTGCAAAACCTCCTCGACCAAGTGGTGGAGAGGTCGGGCAAGGTCGACATACTGGTAAACGGGGCCGGAATAAATTCACCGACACCTTTTTTCGACATTCCCGCAGATGAATTCCAAAGGATTTTCGATGTAAACCTCAAAGCCGTCTTTCTTGCCTGCCAAACCTTCGGGAAACATATGGTGGAGCGTGGCGAAGGGGGAAGCATAATAAACGTGGGCTCAATCTCGGGACTCAACCCTCTCTCCCGCGTATTTACATATTCCGCAACAAAGGGAGCCGTACATAACCTCTCCAAAAACCTCGCCAGAGAATGGGCGACGCAAAAGGTAAGAGTTAATGTATTGGTCCCGGGATTCTTTCCCGCCGAACAAAATAAAAAGGTGCTGACTCCCGACCGAGTCGAATCGATAATGAGGCACACCCCAATAGCCCGTTTCGGCAATAAGGATGAACTCATCGGAGCTACCCTACTTTTGGCCTCCGACAAGGCGGGTAGTTTCATCACCGGTCACGAGTTGATCGTTGACGGTGGATATTCCGCGATGACGATCTAGCCTACTTAAATGGCCATAAAAAAGCCGCCGGCTTGCCCAAGCCGACGGCTGATAGGATAGGTTTCTTGGTTTTAGCATGCGCCAACAATAGTCAACGCAGCATATTTCCGTGAAAGAAAAAGAATGCATTCAAAAAAATCTGATTCAATGGAAATTTTGCCTTATTTCACTTTTACCATCAACCGGTATAACCTAATGGATTACATTAGATTTTTCAGGAAAAACGCCCCACGCACTCGCAAACAGCTCACTGTCTGATAGTTATAAATGAACTATTCTTCAGCTTGAACAAAAACGACAGCCTGCAACCAACGATCTTCCTCCTTGAAAGGAGACCCTAGGCACTGCCAACGCCCTGATGAAACATAAAGGTATCCCTCGGTATCTTTGTACTCGCGTTCAAGCAGCTCATTCACTTCAACGCCTAAATCCTTTAAGGTTGGAGCACGGATAATCTTATATTTTCGCTGAATCAATCTCATGCTCCAAGGTTGATTCAGAAAGTAAAGGACCGTCCAGAGTAAAAAGTTGAGTTATTGCAGAAAGATAGTTTTCATCGGCATTGTCAGGAAGCACATTCAACCTACTAAATAAAATTTTCGTTATTCTGTTCGCGCCTCCCGTCTTGCACTTCTTTCAATTACCGTTCAACAATCTTAACAACTATGGCTACTAAAACCACTACTGAAAAAAGGAAGACCCCGAAGGAGCTTTCCGGGGGCGACGTCAAAGCTATTGAGGAACTTCGATCCTCCTACGAGGACATCACCTCGGAAGTGGGCAAGATCATCATAGGTCAGGATGCAGTCATCGAGCGAATGCTAACCTGTATGTTGTCCCGTGGGCATGCCTTGCTCATGGGCGTTCCTGGATTGGCAAAAACCTTGCTGGTTAATTCTCTGGCTCAAACGACCTCACTGAGTTTTGGTCGCATCCAGTTCACTCCCGACTTGATGCCTTCGGATGTTACGGGAACCGAAATCCTTCAATCCACCGGGGAAGGTCTAGAACGTGAGTTCGTTTTTGCCAAAGGACCTCTGTTCGCAAACGTGATCCTGGCTGATGAAATCAATAGAACCCCGCCCAAGACCCAGTCGGCTCTTTTGGAAGCGATGCAGGAAAAAAGGGTAACTGTGGCCGGCAAGCACCATGTTTTGCCGGAACCGTTTTTTGTTTTGGCTACGCAAAACCCAATCGAACAGGAGGGGACCTATCCCTTGCCCGAGGCTCAGCTCGACCGCTTCATGTTCCTCATTCAGGTGGAATATCCCTCCAGAGATGAAGAAATTCGGATATCCCAAGAAACGACGACGGGGAATATTCCGAAATTGAAAAAGGTAATTACGGGAAAGAAACTTCGTGAGTTTCAGGAATTGGTAGAGCGAGTCCCCGTGCCCGACCACGTGCATGAGCTGGCTGTAGACTTGGTACGCAGAACCCGACCGAAGTCCGATGAATCTCCTGCTTGGTTGCGAAGGTGGGTGCAGTGGGGCGCTGGTCCTCGAGCCGTGCAATTTTTAATTCGCGGAGCCAAAGCCCGAGCCGTGTTACACGGGAATTACATGGCAAGCACGGAAGACATCGAAGCAGTGGCCGAACCCGTGCTATTTCACCGCATTCTAACCAACTTTCATGCTCGTTCGGAAGGAATGACAAGTTCCGAGGTTGTGAAACGCCTCATCTCCGAGGCTCGCAAGGAGAAACGATGAGTAGAAGACGCAAGTCCTACCTCAAATACTTGGACACGGAGGCGATTTCCCGCATCACCTCGGAACCCTTGCTCACACCTTTCCCAATGGAAGGGAGCGTGTCAGGACATCACAGAAGTCCTCACAAAGGTTCCAGCGTCGAATTTGCGGAATACCGTGAATACGTTGCCGGAGAAGATCCCCGTAGAATGGATTGGCGAGTATATGCCCGTTCTGACCGGTACTACCTAAAGGAATTCGAAGCCGAAACCAATCTACGCTGCTACTTTGCCCTCGATTGCAGTGGCTCAATGGGCTTTGGAGCGACTGAAAGTAAATTGGAATATGCTAAAAGACTGGCCGCCACTTTCGCTTACTTAATTATCGGCCAAGGTGATGCCGCCGGCCTCTTGGCCATTCGAGACAAGAAATCTTTCGAACTACCGGCTAAACGCAACCCGGCTCAGGTTCAGGAAATACTAGAGACAATGGGCCCACTCAAACCCAAGGGTTCCCCTTCCCTGGTAGATAGTCTGCACGATCTAGCGGAGAGAGTTCGACCTCGAGGAATGACGGTCGTGATATCGGATTTTCTAGATGAACCTAAAGACTTGATCGATGCCATACATCATTTACGCGACCGTCGGCACGACGTCGTTTTATTTCACCTCATCGACCCTCAAGAAGAGGATTTCCCCTTCGAACGCCCAACTCGCTTCGTTGACTTGGAGGGAGCCGGTTCGCTGATTACGGAACCTGCCGTAATCAGGGAGCAATACCTCGAGAGCATGAGAATTCATCTCGAATCTCTTGCTCAAGGATGCCTCGAATCCGAGGCTGATCATCGCATCATTCGCACCGACGTTCCCGTGGCCGAAGTACTGGACAAGTTTCTCGGCGAACGCACGGCAGGCAAGGCCGCATGATCGATCCGATTTGATAAAAAGCAAAAAGCCTGTTGAATATCAGTTGAAATCAGGAACATGACATTCCTTCAGCCTCTAGCACTGTACGGATTGCCCTTGGCGTTGCTGCCGGTAATCATCCATCTGCTGAACTTGCTACGGCACCGATCGCAACCGTGGGCGGCCACTCGCTTTCTCTTACAGGCAAGACGAAGTTCCTCGAAACTTTCTCGTTTGAAACGGTGGCTGACTTTGTTACTCCGCGTATTAGCCTTGATCGGCTTGGTTTTTGCTCTTTCTCGACCGATGACGGGCGGAGATTCAATGTTTTCCTTTTCGTCCGGAGCACCCGAGGCGATAGCCTTGATACTGGACCGTTCAGCGAGTATGGAAACGAAAACAGGAGAAGGGGAGGCAAGCAAACGGGAACTCGCCTTAAAAGCCCTGGAGAACTTTGCGAAACCTTGGACCGAAAGCAGAATCGTCTTGGTCGACAGCGCCTTGCGAGAACCCGTCATATTGTCCGATTTGTCCACCCTCGCTGATCCCGCCATGGAACGATACCTCGGGGCCACCGAAACGGCAGCCGACATACCCGCCACCCTTGCAACCACTCTCGACTGGTTGGAAGAAAACGGCGTGGCCACTGCCGAAATAGTAATTGCTTCCGATATGCAGGAAAGCAACTGGAAACCAGAGGGGAGCGAAGACATCTTTCGACGGATCAAGAAAGTTCTGGCGGCAAAGGAAGGTTCGTGGCGCACGCGAATTCTCGCTCTAGAAGGTGAAGCTTCCACAAACTCTTCCCTACTCGGTGAAAACCTCTTGCGCCGCAGCGAAAAGCTCGACCTTCTCGCACATATTAAACGCCGCCCGATTGCCGATATTCCCTTGCGAATCACGGCCAACCTAGACGGCGTGCAAAGTGAACTTACAGCCGAATTCAAAGGGGAGAGATTTCTTTGGCGATCCTCCGTGCCTTTGCCGGAACCGAAAAACCAAGGATGGCTTTCTCTTAGTCTCCCCCCCGATCTGTGCCTCGGCGACAACTCTTGGTATTTCGCCTACGGCTCTGCAAATCGCCCACATGCCGCGATCAGGACCGACCTACCCAAGGCAGGACGCATTCTGCGGGCAGCGGCAGCCAACGAGAAAGGAGTTCCGGCAGACGTCCTGCCGTCATCCAACCTAAATAAGGAGGATCTCGCCGGCAGAACGCTGATCGTCCTTCAAGGAAATCCGCGGACTCCACAAGAAGCCGAATTATTCAAATCCTTCGTCAATGAAGGGGGGACGCTACTATGCTTTCCTCCCGTTTCAAAAGAAGGCGCTGCAATCGACCCGATACGATGGCAACCGGCAGAAAAAGCACCTGACTCCGAATCTTCGTTTCGCGTAAATTCTTGGAATGAAAACGGCGGCATTTTCGCCAATGCTTCCGATGGCACTCGCCTACCCTTAAGTGAACTCTCCACCACCACTCGCAGCATTCCCCTTGGCACCGAACCTTTGGCTTATTTCTCGGACGGGAAGCCCTTCTTATCCCGCAAAATAATGGGCAAGGGAGCGATATATATCTTTTCGACTCTACCCGTAGAAAAATGGTCCGGTTTGGCAAACGGATATATTCTCGTGCCGGCGATTCAACGCCTATTGGAAGAGACCACGGCAACACACTCGCCAGCGCGTTCGCTGGCTTGCGGTTCTTCCGAATTTGCGCAAGCAAACGAAATCGAGTGTCTCGACTCACAGGAGAGAAAAAACCCGACCTTGCATGCAGGAGTCTACCTTATCGACGGCAACGTGGCAGCCGTAAATCGCCCGCACGAGGAGGATTCGCCTGCACTCTTCCCAAAAAAGCAAGCTGTCGATTCTCTAGGCAATGATTTCGTAAGCTATCTTAAAACGGAAGCTTTGGGCAATCAGTCATCTCGCTCCGAGATATGGACCGTTTTCCTTTACCTCGTTCTCATTTTCCTGTTGGGCGAATCTCTCTTGGGATTACCTGGTGCCATCAAAAAAATGAAAGGTCGACCATCTTGATGGATTTTTCCGAATGGCGCCTAGGCTGGTCTTGGCCGGTCGTGTTGGTGGTGATTGCCGTTATGGCCATCTGCCTGCGGCTTTGCATCCTTACTTGGATTCGTTCAGGTAGAAAAAAATCCATCGCATGGCTGGAAGCTTTGAGATTCATTATCGTGGGTTTGATTCTGGTCACGCTGGCGAACCCTGAACGCGTCGAACTCATAGAAAGGGATTCCGAACCCGAAATACTTCTGCTGGCGGACGCTTCGGGCAGCATGAATACGCGCGATGTAAAAGACGCCAACGGAACGATACTCGCTCGTTCGGAGTGGGTAAAAAAATCACTTGCTCAACCTTGGCGCTCCGAACTCGAAAAGACGGCCATTGTTTCTGAACTCCCTTTTTCTTCCGCAAGCGGCAGCGAGGCAACAGACCTTTCGCTTCCTTTACAGGAAGGGCTTGATCGTATTTCAAATCTAAAGGCGGCTCTATACTTCACTGACGGAGACGCAAACACAGGTCCATCCCCACTATCTCTCGCAGGTCGTTGTCGTGCGGCGGGAGTCCCCGCATACGTTGTTCGAGTCGGCAGAGAAAAGCCTCTGCCCGATCTCGTTCTCGAGAACTTCACCGCACCTTCTTTTGCTCTCCTCGATGAACGGTTATCCGTCAGTTACCGTATTTTGAACGCCTTCCCCGAGCGTATCGAAACGACCTTGAAGCTGATGGGGAACGATGAACAAGTAGCCATAAAACCGATAATCTTGCCAGCTGGCGAGGAGGTGAGCGGAACTATGTCCTGGCTGCCCACAATGAAAGGGCAGATGCGGTTACGGGCAGAGCTTGAAGAGCATCCGGGAGAAAGCATATTGGAAAATAATGCCAGAGAGCTCGAGACACGGATCGAAAGCAAGGTACTCAAGGCCCTGATCGTAGATTCATTCCCAAGGTGGGAATATCGATTTCTACGCAATGCTCTTGAACGCGATCCCCGAGTCGATATGAACTGCATTCTTCTCCACCCGGGAATGAATCCCGGCAACGGACGGGGATACCTTAGAGAATTCCCCGGCTCTCCCGAAGAACTGGCCCCTTACGACGTAGTATTTATTGGGGACATTGGACTGGGAGAAGGAGAATTGAGTGAAGACGACTGCGAGGCATTGGCCAACCTTGTCCGCCTGCAAGCCTCCGGGGTGATTTTTCTTCCCGGACGACGAGGGCGTCAACCCAGTCTTGCCGAAAGCCCCTTGGGTGACCTTATTCCCGTTGCCTTCGACCCAACCAAACCGAGGGGAGTGGGCACCTCCAATTCTTCGGCCATCACGCTTACCACAAAAGGCCGCAATCACTGGCTGACCACGCTTAGAGGAGCGGGCGAACCTGACGTTCAATTCTGGGAACGACTCCCGGGGTTTCATTGGTCCGCCGCTGCTCTCAAGAGTCGGCCGGGATCCGAAGTACTTGCAGTACACTCGATCTTTAGAAACGAATGGGGACGGATGCCGGTGTTGGCTATTCGCTATGTCGGAGCCGGCAAAACCCTCTACCTCGGAAGCGACTCCGCATGGCGATGGCGTCGAGGCGTCGAAGACAAATACCACTATCGTTTCTGGAGCCAAATAACCCGATGGATGGCCCATGGAAGGCATCTGTCGGAAGGTGATGGGATGAAAGTCATCCACAGCCCGGAAAGGCCAAAAACAGGCGAAAACGTCTACCTGCGCTGCATCGTCTTGGACAAAGACGGTTTTCCCCTTAAAGATGGCCCTGTAGAAAGTATGGTTGAGCACCCCGGAGGAGAAACCGAAAGAATCTTTTATGAACCTGCTCCGGAAGGAGATGGCGTCTTTCTCGCAACCTTTCGGACTCGTCAATCCGGCACGATCAAGATCAGAACGGAAGTTACAAAAGCCGATCGTTTCTTGGAAACCAACTTGCAGGCGGAAAGTCATGGGCTGGAACGGCTTGGCCGCCCGGCGCGGGCAGGCGATCTTCGCGAACTGGCAAGGCTCACTGGCGGGAAGTACGGCCTCGCCGAAAATCTAGAAAGCATCGTTCAAGCTATAGCCGCCCTGCCTGCCCCCGATCCTCTGGAACGAATACATCGGCTACGAACCGATCTCTACTGGGGATTATTCCTTTGCGGATTGCTCGCAATTTACTGGACTGGTCGCAAATTCGCAGGAATGATTTAGCCATGAAGCAAAAAAGCAAAATACACGCACCTCTGCCGGAAAGCCTTCGGCGAGCAACCATTCGCTTGGGGGCAAGGGTTCGCAAGGTTGCCCACACCCGTGGAGCGGGTGCCATTACAGCGTGTTTGCTGACCTCCTGGTTAGTTTTATTTGCCAGTGACCGATTATGGAACACGCCTGACCTCGTTCGCATTTTTCTAGCGGGAGCTGGTTGGGCGGGAGCGATCTTAATGTTTTTGGCATGGTATCGTGGCGGCATTCTTCTTCCGCGATCGGAAATTCATCTAGCAAAATTAGTTCGGAGCAAATTCGGCGGTCCCGGCGATCGTTTCCTAGGAGTCCTCGAACTCGCTCGGCGTTCCCCGGAGGAAACACGGCATTCCGAGGCGCTTTTCGAAGCAGCCGCGAAAAAAGTGGAGCAAGAGATCAGCCGACTGAAACTGGATGAAGCGGTCGACGTTCAGCCGTCAAGACGAGCTCTCTCGTTCTGCTCAGGAGCTGCTCTTCTTGTGGGAATCATAACGTTGACGCTACCGAAAATCGCACAAAATGCATGGGAGAGGTGGGCCACGCCCTGGAATAACTCCCCTCGCCTCACTTTAACCACACCGGCATGTTTTCCTGCTCAAACCTTCTGCGCCCGAGGCGAGCCAGTGCACTTGCGCTGCATTCTGTCCAAGGATTCTCGCCGCAAACCCGAGGAAGCCGTCCTCATATCCTCGACCGGCCAAGAGTTTTCCGCAAAAAGAAATGGCCTTATTTACGAGTTCGTTCTCCCCGGACAATTCGAGGCTAGAGATTGGGCACTGGAAGTGGGAGACGCACGGGCTGTTCTTCAGGTTACGCCATTGGAACGTCCGCGCATCGAACGATTGGAAGCCATCGTCGACCTCCCGGGCTATTTAGGTTACCCAAGAGAGCGAAAGACCATTAAAGGCACGCGAGTTAAGGTTCTGGAGGGCACCAACCTCACTTTGGAAGGTGTCTCAAATAGACCCGTCGAGCGAGTTGGCGTTCGAACAAAAAGTACTCATTTCGACGTTGTGGCCGACAAGGAAACTTTCAAAACCGAGTTGGGCATTGTCGCAGAATCCTTTGACGCGCAAATTAGGTTCACGGATATTTTCGGTCTTTCCGCCGCAACGCCAACTGCACTTACGGTGAACTCCATACCGGACGAGGCGCCACGGGTTGATTTCGAAAACCTTCCTGGAGAAAGCGCGATTCTAGAGACGGAAACCTTGGATCTTCGAGTTATCGCAAAAGACGACTACGGCATCACCATGTTGGAGCTCTATCTCGGGGTGCAAGCAATCGATGGGCAAAGCCACGAACCAGACCGACTTTCAAAGAAGGAGGAACAGGCCACAGATGCCAAAACACTGGAGCTTTCCTTCCCCTTCGATCCATCTTTTCTCGGACTCAAGGGAGGAGATGTTGCAATCCTGACCGCCAAAGCGATTGACAGAGCGCCGGACAGAGAGCCCTCCGTCTCTAGGGAAATCATTCTACATGTCGTAGGTCCCGAAGAGCATGCAGAAGCAGTTCGTCGCCGGATGGAGGAAATCCTAGCCCAGGTTTCCGAAATCGCCAGAGAAGAGGAAGCCATCATGCTGGAAAACGTGCGCCTATCCGACGAGGCATTCGATGAACTAGACGAACGACAATCGGACAAGGCATTGGAAAACTTAGCGGAATCGCAAAGAGACAACGCTCGTGATCTTAGGGACACGGCGGAAGAAGGAGCCGAAACCCTTCGGGAAGCACTCCGAAATCCTCTTTTCGATGAAAACGCTCTAACAGAATGGAGTGAAACCCTCCGCAAAATGGAGGAGGTCTCCTCGAACGAAATGGCAAAGGCCGCTCAAAGCATAGACCAAGCCAAGGCAAACCCTTCGTCTGCCAAGCCCAATTTGTCCGATTCAGAACAATCCGAACAAGAAGCGCTGGAAAGCTTGAGAGAGATACTGGAGCAAGCAAATGAACAGCTTGACGATCTTGAGGCGCTTACCCTCGCTCAGCGGTTACGAAAGGTCCAAAAAACCGAGAATCGTCTTGGCGAAGTTCTTGTTTCCCACTTGCCGAGCACCATTGGTCACCGCTCGAAAGCTTTGCCCGAGAAACAACTCAAGGTGCAGAGCGAGCTGGAAAACACGCAGATTGACGCACATGTCGAGACCGAGCTTCTCCAAGGAGAAATAAGCCGTTTCCACGAAAGAACCGGTCGGGAAAAGTATGGAAAAGTCGGAAAGCTCATGGAGGAAGAAGATGCTGTCGAAGGTTTGCGAAAAGGGTCCGACCTCATTCGAAAGAACATCGCTTTTGCCGCACTGGACAACCTAGACCATTGGGCAGAAAAGTTTAAAGAATGGGCCGACATGCTGGAAGAAGATGAAGGCGGTGGTGGCGGTGGCGGTGGAGGTGGCGGCGGCGGCGGCGAATGCAAAGACATTACCGCCCAGCTCGTGGCCTTGCTTCGCATTCGAGAAAAACAAAAGGCAATCATGGGCAAAACAAAGTTGCTTGAAGATCATTTCGAAAAAGACGTTCGCAAGGAGCGTTCAACTCTCCTCGCGGAGAACCAGAGAGATCTGATGACCGACCTGACCGAGGTTCAAGTCGATATTGCGATCGAAGAAATCAACCCCATATTTGACGATGCTCACACCTACATGGCCACTTCCGCCTCGGGGTTGGAAAAAAAAGATTACGGAAAACCGACCGCAAAAGCGCAAACACAATCCCGTGATTCCATTAGCGATATCATAAACCTGCTCATTGAAGCCGCCCAATCAGGTTCTCAAGGTTCTTCGGCAGGAAACTCACAAGCTCTTCAATTCCTCCTGAGCCAACTTTCAGGACAAAAACCCGGACAAGGCAAAGGCATGATGCCCGGACAAACGGGTGGCGGCAGCCAACAAGGGGGAAATACGGACCAAGAGCACGCAACCGCTCTGGGCGATGCCGATGGCATTGCCCCCGGAAACCGCAAACCTCAACAGGCGGGAGGAGCATCGGGAGTGCCGCCACCAGAATTCCGCAGAGCCATGGAAAACTACTTCCGGCAAATCGAGGACTAGTAATCGTGAAAAGCCTTCTTGCCCAAGTTTTATTCTTGGCTGTTCTTTCCTGCAACACCCTCTGGGCGCAGAAATTGTTCGAGGAAGCCAACGACGATCTTGTACGACAAATCGACCGGATGTACAAACAAGGTCTGGGATACCTTGCCAAGAGCCAAACCGACGGTGGCAACTGGTCCGATAATTCCTACGGTTCCGAAGCAGGGGTCGTGGGTATGGCAACCTTGGCTTTACTCGCCCGTGGAGATGATCCAGAATTCGGCCCCTATCGAATAACTGTAAAACGTTCCCTGGACTACATCCTTGCCCGCCAAGACAAAAAAACTGGCTATATTGGCTCATCCATGTACAATCACGGATTCGCAACACTCGCCTTGGCGGAAGCCTATGGCATAACCAACGACCTCCGACTGGGTCCCGCGCTACAGAAGGCAACCTCTCTGATATTGGGATCACAGAAAGGCAATACAAAGGGCGCTTGGCGATACGGTCCTGAAAGTAAGGATGCAGACACCACAGTTTCCGGAGCCCAGATGGTAGCTTTGTTTGCCGCGAGGAACGCCGGACTATCCGTACCCGAATCGGCAATTGAAAAGGCGATTGAATTTTTCATCTCTTGCCAAGACTCGAGCGGTGGTTTCGGCTATACATCGAAGAGTGGACCGAACCAACCCCGCTCAGCCATAGGTTGCCTCGTTCTAGCCCTATCCAAGGACACCGATTCAAAAGCTTACAAACAGTCCGTTAAATACCTAATGGGAAATGCCGCGCATGA
>CALBIN010000414.1 GCA_937893275.1 uncultured Opitutia bacterium
CTTTGGATCTTTTCCACGAAGGCCGTGGGACCAATCCGTACTGCCACAGGTGAAGACAGTGCCGCCATTTTGGTATACCCCGAGAACGGCATTACCGGAATGATCCCGAGAAGGCCATTTGTCATACCAAAGGCTATCTCCCGGAGCCCAACGAGCGGGACAGGTCGCTAGGATCGTGAAACTTTTCGGTGTGCCATCCTTGTGCGTGGGGAATGGCAGGCCATCACGCCATTCGATTTCGCAACCATCGCATTCGTAGCCAACGATGGTGTCTTTTCCGCCGAACTCATCTTTTCGCTTTAGGTTGGTACCGGCGAATACCCAGTGGTCCGGGCGATGGACGGTGTACGAACCTTTGCCGTCCATGAACTGGCCATGACTGCGATGGTATCCGCCATGAAGAAAACCGACTCCCGTAAGCTCATTCTCCGGGCGCTTGACCAGATGGTGGCTCCAGAGGGTGGAGAGCAAGCGGTGATCTTTTTGGGAATACAAGGGGTCTTGGTTGAACCATTGTTTCCAGCAAGTAAGAGCTCGACCCCCGGCTTCCCAGCGAACTTGCCAACAGACGGAGTTACCACTAAAGAAAGCCGCGTTGCCACCCTCGGCGATGAATTTCTCGAGACTGTCTCTCATCGGGGCCGACCAGTATTCGTCATGGCCGACACTGAGGATGAGCCGGTAGTTTTCGAGTATTTCGGGGCGCAGCTCGAGATCCATGTTGCTGGCGTATTCCAATTCGTAACCGTTGCTTTCCGCCCAAGCCACGAAAGGTCCTTCCCAATTGTTGAATATGCTACGGGGCGGACGATTGAAGGATACCCGGTTTCCTTGTAGGTTTGACCGGCCATGGAAGCCGTAGAGGCTGAAACCGCCCCAGTTGTTGTAGGCATTGTAGGTGTTCACGGAAAACTGGAGGAGAATTTTCGATTTCTTGCCCGGGTTGGCGGCCCGCAGAATAAAATGGCAACTCCCTTCGGCGGTCCGGCGGTTGCGGTGGACGAATTTGCCGTCGCGCTCCTCTACCCTCAACGAAACCTCATAGTAACCGCTCTTCCAGTCGGTCGGTATGACCATCTTGAACCCGACTGGCCACTTGCATCCATGGGAGGAGGCATTCTCGGGGATCGGATGCTCGGCACCGCGGATACCAGCCTTGGAGAAAACGGTTTCCTTCTTGGCTCCATGTCTCGTGATTTGAATTCCAAACTGTCTGGCGCTGGTCGAGGTGTGCAGCTTGAGTTCCTCACCGGGAGCGTAGCTAAGTTGGCTGGAATAGCCTTCGATGAAGAGAGGGCGGGGTTCGTCGGCGACGAGAAGGGAGAAGCAGAAGAGCAACAGGCCCGGGATGAGAATTGCTTTGTTCATTAAGCGGTTATGGAGGGTCTTTATTTCAATACCTTTTCTAAGAGGGGGTAAGCGACTGCTCCGTTCCAACGGTGACCTCCCTCGAACTGGTCGAAAAGAAGTTGTTTTTTCTCTCCGAGGGCATGGTAGGCGTTCTTAAGCCGCTTGCGAAAGAGCTCATCCCAAGGTTTCACGATGAGAGAATCCATGGAACCCGTTTCCCAAACGCAAGGTCGCGGGGCAATCAGTGAACCAATTTCTGAATAATCCCCATAGTTCAAGAGTTTGGGTATTATTTGTGAACCGCAACTGTAACGTCGAGAGAGCCTTTCTTGCAGCAAGTTCAAGGCGCCACTGACGGAGGCCACCTTGATGCGTTGGTCCATGGCGGTGACCATCATCGTCATGCGACCGCCGTAGGATAGCCCAGCGCAACCGAGTTTGTCCTCCTGGACCTCGGGCCGACTTTGCAGTAGGTCGAGGCACCAGCGCAGGTCGCGCAGGTTCGACGTGATGGGCAACTGGCCAAGAGCCTGCATGCGTACTAGGGTAACGGCGCAGGGATCTTTTCCACCATATATCTTTCGATTTACGCGGCGGCCGAATGGCACCATGCAGGGTGCGGCCACGACATATCCTTTTCGAACGAATTGCAGACCGTAATCGTAGTGGCTTTTTCGGATGGCTTCCTCCACTCCCGGGAGGTCATTCCGCCCAACGATCGGATCGTTGCCGAACTCGCCATGGCCATGGACGCATAGGACTCCCGGGGCCTTCTTTCCTTTGGCAAGGTCCCTCGGGATCAGCAGGTAGACCGGGACGGAGGGAATGCCTTTCGCTTCGAGCAAGATCTGATGTCTTAAGTGGTCATTGAGCTTTACGACTTTCTCGACAGTTACCTTCCAATTCTTCGGGGGAGTAGAGTCGCCCAGCAATTCGGTCAGCTTGGTCTTGAATTCCTTTTGCCAACGTCTGCATCCTTCCGCGGTTTTCCCTTGGAACAGCATGGAGAGTCGGGCGTTCTTCAAGGCCGCTCCAATATCGGCGTCGACGAGTCGTTTCGGAGTTTGTCCGGTTAGTTCGGAAGCGAGCCCGAGCATGGAGCTCGCCAGCGTCGCGGTGCGTTGAGTGAAGGCGCGACGGTTCATGGACGTTCCCAAACGGCCGGCATTTTCTTCGATGGCGACCCGAAGGTTTGGGAGACGACGAAACCGCTTGCTTGCGAGGTGTAGAATATGCGTCCGTTGGAGACCACCGCGCCGAGGCACTCCCGTGAGTCGATGGCGGGACCGGTGGAGACGAGTTTCCCATCCTTGGAGAGGTCGATCATGTCCATGTTTGCTCCGAGGACGTATGGTTCCGACATGGTGAAACGGCAGCAAGCGTAGTTGTGGCCTATGCTGCCAATCACCTTGCCGGTTTTGCGATCAAACAAATTGCCCTTACCGCGCAGGGCGTTGGAGAAGATGAATCGATCCCCTACGGTGACGACGTTTAGGGCCGAGGTCACGGGATCGGACTTCCAGACGAGCGAGCCGTCCTTGCCGTCCAGGCACCATACGAAACGTTCGTTCGTGCCCTCCTTGGCCCGATTGTAGCCGCCAATGTATATACGACCATCGCGGGCGCTGAGGGTGCATTTCGCGGTCACGTAATAATCTGTAGTGAGCCACACGACCTTGCCAGTCTTGGGTTCGATACAGGCGGTCAGGCCGTTGTTTTCAACGGGCAGGCCCCTTCGCTTCTTCTGGCTGGTCGCGTAGCCGAAGAAGACCGAGTAGTAGAGTTTGCCGTCGAGGATGCTTATGCCACAGTCATTGCCGCCGCGCCCGTATTTTGTAAAATCCTTTTCCCAGAGCAGCTTGCCTGTTTTTAGGTTCCAGGCCCAGATCCTCGGGCGATGATTCTTTGGGTAGTAGGGGTTGGTGTTCGAGTAGATCCAGCTCATCACCTCACGCCCGCTCGCCTCAACTGGTTCGCCGCCGAAGGTGAAATATTTCTCCGTGCCTTGGTAGGCATATTCGCCTGAACCGGAAGCATAGATAGCGATGTTGTCGTGAACGACAGGCGGAAACTGTCGACTCCAGCCCGGCGAACCGGTGAAGGGTTGCTCCCAAAGCAGCTTGCCCGTGGATGCATCCAAACAACGTATGAGGGAACGTTTGATACCGCCTTGCGGTATGAGCAATTTTCCGTCCACGTAAAGCGGTGAGGTGAAGGACAGATAGACGTCAGGCCAATGCCGTCGCCAAAGCAGGCGCCCGGTATCCTGCTCCACCGCGATGATTTGTCCTTCGGCGGTATGCGTGTAGAGGCGCCCGCCACCACAAACCGGTAGGTGCTTCACGGTGCCCTCGAGGCGGCGAGCCCAGCGCATGCGCAGAGGAGGTTCCAAGCCTTGGTCATTCGCGTTGGAGCCGGCGAAGTCACCGTAGTTAGTGTACCAGTTGTACTTGTCGTCGGCGAGGGGGCCTTTTAGCGGACTGCGAATTTTCCAGATCTGCAGATCCTTCTTCGGCAGCGGCATCTTGCCGTTGGGTTCGATGACATAGAGGTAGCCATCCTCACAGCCTGCGTAAATTCGTCCGTTCGCCACTGCCACGGGGGCTGTGATAGGCGAACCGAACGCAGTCTCGATCACGGTCGTTTTTCCACCTTTCAGAGGCACTATGCGCAGCTTGCCGTCAAGACCCCCGTAAACGGCGTGATCACGGGTTAGAACCGGTGGGCAGATCGAGCCCTCTGCGGACAGGGTTTCTGGCTTTTCCTTTCCCTCGCGGTGTCTGCACAGTCCCCGTCCGTGCTCGGGTCGCACGCGATATACGTCCTCCCCACGTATGCTCATTGGTGCAAAGCTTAGCAGGCCGGGTAGGCGGATGGTCGTCTCGGTGCCCTTGACGAAACCCATTTCCAATTTGTCACCCGCTAATTTCATTTTCTCGACCCGACCTGAGTTGTCTCGGCGATGCCATTGGACGTATACGTTGCCTGCCGCGTCCGCGCTTTGGCCGAGGGTGGCCGGATATTCGGAGCCTGCGTATTTCGGGATTTCGCCCACTACGCGCAAATGCGGTTTGTCGCCGGTATCCTCGACAAAGACAGTCCTCCCACCCGCCGGCATGACAACCGTTTTGTCCACGAGACAGATGTCGCGGGAGCACACGAAATGGTCTTTCCAAGTCACGCGATCGCCTCGGAACTTCACCCAGTCCGCACCGCTCCAGCGGTTGCCCTCGAACTTTACGACTTCCTTGACGAAATCCCAAGTCCACGCCACCTCACCCTTTGGAGATACCGCGTAAATTCGTGCCCCAAGCGTTGCGAAATAGATGCGACCATTCCCTACTGCCGGGGCGGAAAAAATCGGCTCGGCGCAATCGATTGTATTCACCAATGCCCCACTCTCGCAATCGAGCACGTAGTAATATCCTGCCATCGTGCCGACGTGCAGATAATTACCAATTACCGCGGGAGCCGCCACATTGTTGCAATTTCCCGAACCGCCCTTGGTCGCGAACCGCCATTTAACTTCGAAGCTCTTCGTGTCGATGGCAAACACGACGCCCGATCCATCAATCACAAATACCCTGCCACCACTCACTACCGGCGACGCATAGACGCCATCGGTCAAGGGCACAGCCGCCTGCAGACCCATTGTCTCGGTCAATATCTCGGTCGGGACATTGCCGGACCGTCCTGCGTCCCCCTGAAGTTGTAGCCATTCTGCCGCATCCAAGACAATGACGTTGATTGCCATACCACTGACCCAAAGGATCGATGATAGTAATAAGGAAAGCCATGAGCCCATTTGTTTGAACGGTGAATTATTCATGATTTGTTGGGTGAAAGAGAGGTCCCCTTACTTACCGTTTCCTCCCTTCTTGAAGCAGTAAACGCGGGCGTCCGTGCGAATGATCAACTTGTCTCCGGAGATGGCGGGTGTTGCCATGCACATGTCCTCCTCAAGAAGTTTGTTTGTGTGAAGGAGTTTATACTTCCGGCCTGCTTGTAGAACATAAGTTTCTCCGTATTCGTTGAGGTGAAATATTTTTCCATTGTAAGCCCACGGGGAACTGGTGAAGGCTCGACCGTCGGGTAGGCGGACTGGACCGTAGACCTGTTTGCCAGTCTTGGCTTCGTAGCAGGCCACTATTCCGCGGTCAAGTAATACGTATAGGAGATCGCCGTAGACTATGGTGGAAGGGTTGTAGGGGCCGGCTCGGGATTGGCGCCAAGCGACGTACTCGCTGCTGTCTTGGTCTGCGCGAAGAGAG
Organism: uncultured Opitutia bacterium; assembly: GCA_937893275.1. Lineage (GTDB taxonomy): Bacteria > Verrucomicrobiota > Verrucomicrobiia > Opitutales > Seribacteraceae. Next base: position 5,622 of record CALBIN010000414.1, read on the forward strand.
ATATCCCCAGTGGCCCCTGGACGAATGGCGAAGATCGGCTTCTTGCGGTCTCCCACGTATCCGGAGGTGACGTACAGCAGGTCGAACTTCGAGTAGGGCGTTGCGATGGTGATGGATGAATTGCCTCCGAATTGGTAGAGCAATTTGCCCTCGAGGTCGTAGGATCGTACCTTCTGGGTGCCCGAGGTGATGATTTCGGTACGCTGTTTGTTCTCCCAGAGGTAAGGCGTGGCCCAATTGCTCTTTTCATCGCGTTTCGTTCGCCACAGTTCCTTGCCGGTATTGGCGTCGAGAGCTACGAGGTAGGACTGCTCTTCGTTGTCGTTTACCACGTACAGTTTGCCCTCGTGGAGGATGGGTGATGCGGCCAAACCCCAACCATATCGCGTCTTATGTGCCGGCCATTGCTTGCTCCAGAGCAACTCGCCTTCGACGGAGTAGCAGTACAGACCATGGTTGCCGAAGTAGGCGTAGACTCTTTCCCCATCGGTGACGGGGGTCTCGGTGGCATAACTATTCTTGATGTGTATGCTGCCTTGCGGTTTTCCCTTGCGGGCCAATTTCTCCCACAACACTTCACCGGTATTAAGATCCAAGCAGAGTACCTTCCAGCGATGGATGGTCTTTGCAGCGGCCCGATTGCCCCCGAAATAGAGACCTTTTTTCGGTTCCTCGGTTTTCTCCTCGTTGATGGCCGTGGTTAGGAACACACGATTGCCCCATACCACGGGAGAGGACCAACCGCGCCCGGCGATATCACGTTTCCATAGAACGTTCTCTGTCGGACCCCATTTGTTGGGCAGATCTAGATTGTCCGATTCACCGAGGGCCTTAGACCCACGAAACTGAGGCCAGTTGCTTTCGTCCGCCGCCGAAAGGAGCAAGGGTGCTAGCGTGAGGATGGTCAACCCGAGGATCAATTGTCTATGCATGGCTCAAAGCTCCTTGCGTATCCAATTGTGGGTCGAGTTCGTGGGGATCCATATAACTTGGACGATCATTTGTTTTGTAGGGGAGAAAAGTCCAAACTAAGGACAGGGTTCGCCAAATTACCAGCTTGAAGGTCAAGGTCGAAGAGACGGGCGGGGGTGTTGCCTGCAAGATCCTCCAGTTCGTGATCAATGCGCAGGAGGTGACGGGATGGGCGCCATGGCTCCTTGGGCGTGAAAGACCAACTTGTTTCGCTGGGGCCTATTAGGAGCTCACCTGCAACTGTTTTGGCTTGATCGTCGTGGATCGTCAGCATCCGGTGAAGCAGGGAGTGGTCTAGGGATTCCGGGAAACGAATGCGGAGTGGTTCAAGCGTGCCAGCTCCGGGATTACTGATTTGCCATTTTGATGGCAGGGGGCGTTCATAGTCCGGATTGCAGGTGACGAATTCCTTGCGGTACGAGTGACCCAACGGTTGGCCTTCGGCGTTTCGTACTTTCCGTGAGACCAGCAGGACATAACGATGATTCGGGTGCAAGACGGGTCCCTCGTCCTCGCGGAGATTCACCCCCTTCTTAATGCGACCGGGGTGGATCCAAAGGGTCAATCGGGTGGCGTCGTGAGACCATAATTCGACGCGGCGCCAAGGGTGAGGGATCGGATCGCCACCGTTGTCGAGGATTTGTATTTGCTCAAAGATGGCCTTTCCTTCCCGCATGGGCTTGGAGAAATGAAGATAGAACTTCAGGTTGTTGGCGGGAAGAGTGGAGGCGCTGGGATAGACTTGCTTCACGACTGCGGGTTCACTTCTAGGAAGATTCGGCACGCTGTAGGTGGCGGTGTCCCGCGAACCGTTTGGACCCAGCAGCGTCGCTCGATAACGGAGACCTCGACCCAAGCCGTACTTCGGGATGAATGCCATGCTTTTACCCCGATGCCGGACTTTCCCGAGGATGGGTGGGCCATCGTGTCCTTCCTCGTCGAGCAAGACCAAGCTGAGCCGGCCCTCCTTGCTCTGCACCACTACTTCGACCCGTGTGGGATCATCCGCCATCGGACGAATTTCGAGAATTGGCAGAGGCTGTTTTGCCGCCAACGAGGCGGTGACCAACAACAAGGCGAAGCGTAGCACGAAATTGGCCTTGGGAGGTTCAGGGCAGGGCGAGAGTCGTCAGTGTCAGGCCGTTTTTTTCCTCCTTGAGGACGAGGGCATGGCCGTCGCCCAGTTTGTCCATTTGCCGCACGCCATGGAAGGCCTCGACTATTTGTACGCGATCGGTCGCGGGGTCGTAGCCTTTGAGCCGCCAGAGAGCCTTCTCGTTGACCTTCTCTTTTTCTGCCAGGATGCCTTGCTCGAACTTGACCGTCCAATAGGGGCTGGGACCAAAGGCCTTTCGCTTGTGGTGAAAGCGAAAAGTATTGGTCAGAACATAAGGTCTGCCGTTTTTTTCGTAGGTAAACATGTCGAGCGGTCGATTGCCAGATCCTAGCTCCAACACGCTAGATCCTTTCACCTTGGCGTCCGGTTTCAGGGCGTCCAGGGGATACTTGACCACGGGGGTGCAACTGAATGCTCCGATCACGTATTGGCGGTCATTTTCACGGTAGGGGACGAGGACGCTCATGGGAGCTTTCGTTTCCCAGCGTCGATGTTGGACGTGATAAGTTTCGGCGCTGTAGACGTTTCCCTTGGCGTCATGGGACAACGGGGTGTTGATGGCGAATATCTTGGAGGCGAATTGGTCGGCACTGCGACCAGCCGCGACCAGTTGCGTGTCGGCCCAAGCCACGTCGGTCACCCGGCTGATGCTGTTCTTTCCACCAGCCAAGCTGATACGGGCGTAGTCCACTTTCTCCAAGGAGAACTCGGAGATCTTCCCTTTGCCGTCGACAGTCAGGATGAGATGGCTCTTGTCGTCTTGCTTGCGGATTGCGAAGTAGGCTTTGCCCGATGCGGGGTTCACCGCGAGGTCGAGGATCTCTATGCCGTCGGCTTTGGCTCCGATTACGCCTGCAAGTTTCGCGTCTATGGACGGGATGGCCTTCGTTAATGATTGGGCGAGCGCAAGATCGCCCGTCCGCACTGCCACGATTTGGGCACCTTGTCCATCCCCGATCAGGAGCACCCCTTGGGGAGCGAAACCGATCACGTCAATGGCTTTGACATTTGGGTTCCCTTTGGTCGTTTTGCTGAGGACTTGCGGCGGCTTGGCGAAGGCGTAGGCGGCAGAAAGAGCCGACAGGAAGAGGGCATGGAGGAGCGTTCGTTTCATAATGGATGGAGTGGGTTGGTGGTTGAGACCGAGAAGATGGGGCAATGCTTTTCACGGTTGTGTACTTGCTTCCGTGAAGGTTAGACGGCCAATTCCGGAATGGGGTGCGCGTCCTCCACTCGCTTCACGATTTCAGTGGGGATGCCTTGGGCGATGCGCAGTTTTCCGAAATCGAAGAGGGTGTGGAGGATGGTGCCCATCATCATGTTGGGACTAATGGGATTGTCGTCGGGTTCGCCGTTCCGCCGGTCGGCCTTGCCGATGACTTGCCCCATGGGCAGACCGCCTCCTGCAAATGCGAGGGTGCCCAACTTCGCCCAGTGGTCGCGACCACCTTTCTTGTTGATGGTGGGAGTGCGGCCAAAGTCGCCCGTGAGTACAAGAAGAACCTTGTCGGACAAGCCGCGGTCCTCAAGGTCTTGGATAAAAGCGGAAACCGCCTTGTCCACGGTCCAGCCCAACATGTTCATGCCCTTTACTATACCTGGATTGTTGCCGTCGGCATGCATGTCCCAGCCAGCGCTGTGAACGGTCACGAAACCAGCCCCTGACTCCACCATGCGTCGAGCCAACAACATTTGGTGACCGAGGGTGGACTTACGAAATATCTTGTGCCCGATCTTCATGGCGGAGGTGTCGTAGGCCTCCAGAACTTTGGGGTTTTCTTTAGTGAGATCGAAGGTCTCGGATGCGGAACCAAGGATTAGCTCTAGGGCCCGTTGCTCATATTCGTCGGCGGCCGCCAATGCTCCGGACGCATCTGCTTCGCGGTGTAAACTATCGATCGATGACAGGAGAGCTTTCCTGTTTTCCAGTCTTTCGCGCGATAGGTTTAGTTGCATGTCGGCTGCCACGGTGCCTTTGCCAAACGAGGAGGGTTTGTTCGTATTCTTGCCGTTGCCGGGCACCTCGTCTTGACGGGTGAAGGGGGCGTAAGAAGAGCCGAGGTCACCCGACCATGACCCTTTCACGACGCGCCCCAGTTCTTTGCGATACTGGCCGTCCTTCTCAGCATGTGTGAGAAGAGCGTAGGAGGGGAATCCGGTCTTGGGGTGGTTGGTTCCGCGAATGCGGGCACAAAGCGAACCGATGCTGCGTCCCTCCATCGCTTGACCCTTGGGGGCGGTGCCACCCGATAAAACATGGACGTGAGCCTGTTCGTGTCCGCCGATCGGATGAGTGAAAGAGCGTACGATGGCCATTTTGTGGGCCCACTTGCCGAGAGATGGGAAAGTGCCCCCAAAGGTAACGCCTGAGAGGGAGGTCTTCACTTCACCCGTCATGCTGTTGTAGGGAGAAGGTGCCTCCATGTTTGGGTTGAAAGTCTCGATGTGACTGGCCCCACCGGACAAATAAAGCATAACTACCGCCTTGTCTCGTACGTAGTCCGCTTTAGCTCGAGTGGCGTATGCCTTGCTTGCGAGCAAGTCCGTCAGTGACATTGCACCGAGCCCAAGACTTCCTACGCGAAGGAAGTCACGTCTCGAAGTGCCTTCGCAGTCACGATTTCCAAACTGGGAAGTATTGACAGTTAGCATCTTAATTTGCGTCTTTGCAGTTTCCTCCTTAAAAAAATATGCGGCGAGGCATAGCCGTGCGAGGTGAAAATTGAGAAAACTCGCCTTTTCCAAGGCAGAGCTTCCTTTAGATTTCTCCCTTGAGGCAATAAAGAGTAGCTTGCGAGCGAGTGAAAATTTTGCCGTCTATAGGAGACAGTGTCGCACGAAATATTTCGTCTTTTGAAGCTCCTAAATCGTTTCGTGACAAGATCTCAAGTGCTTTCTTGTTTGGCCTAACTACATAGGAAACACCAGTTTCGTTTTGAATGTAGTAAAGTCCGTTGGATATGAGAGGGGATCCCGAAAAGGCTCCCTCCAGTCGATCGACCCAGTGGGTCTTGCCGGTTTTCGCGTCATAGCAGGTGGTCACTCCTCCCATGGCCGTAACGAGGACGAAGTCGCCTATGACGGCAGGGGATGGCAGGTCTCGTCCTCCGTTCCGCTTTGCGTGCCATGCCATGTTGGTTTTTGTGATGTCTCCGGAACCATTCGGGTCCACTACATAAAGATCACCAGGCTTCCCGTTTACGACATAGATCAGGCCATTGGCATGGAAGGGAACTGGAGAACCACGGCCATTGAAGGATTTGCAAAACCAGAGTTCCTTGCCCTTCGCGGGATCGTAACCCTTTGCCCCGAATTCACCGTTGAGGACGAGTTGAGGTGGTCCCTTTGTTTCAATGAAGACGGGTGTGCTCCAACCTCCGCGCGGTTTGTCTTCACGTTTTGTTTCCCAGATTATGTTGCCCGTTGCCTTGTCGAGGGAAACTAGGCGTGAGGGGCCAATGGCATCGCAGTTTTGTATGACTTGGTCGCCAAGAATTACCGGTGATGCGGCTACACCCCAGTCTCCGGGGAATTGGCCCAAGTCCTTAGACCAAAGCTTTTCGCCCTCCATATCGTAGCAGTGAATGCCTGCCGGACCGAAGAAGGCGACGACACGAGTTCCATCCGTTGCTGCGCTTGGCGTAGCCCAACTGTTCATCTTGTGTTGGGATTCCTTGTGATTGCTTTCGACGTCTCGTCGCCAGATGGTCTTTCCGGAGTCTTTGTCGAGGCAAAGTAGGGTGCGCATGCCCCCCTCTTTTGTGGCGGCGGTAACGAATAACTTCGCTCCCCAGTTGACGGCGGAGGATTGACCTTCACCGGGAAGATTGACCTGCCATGCAACGGAATCCTTGCTCCAACGTGTCGGCACTTCTCCTTCTGCCAAGCCAATCCCAGATGGTCCCCTGAACTGATGCCAGTTTTCGGCGAAGCCTACAGATGCCCCAATTGAAGCCAGAGTGATTAAGGATATAGTGTTCATGACGTTTGTCTCTCGTTTTGAATGGTGAGGGCGTCGATCAGGTTTACTTAAGTTCACGCACCTTCAGGTCGCGAAACCAAATGGCGGCTCCGTGAGACTGCAGGCACACGTGACCCTTGTCCACGGTTGCGAATTCCTTCCACTTGGAGAATTTACTTTTTGCCACGCGGGCATTCCAGTCATCACTCCCTATTTGGTAGGAGCAAACTTTCTCCCCATTCATATGGTGTTCCACGTGATTGCCCGGCTTGATAACGAGTCGCACCGAGTTCCATTGGCCATTGGGTTTAAGATTGGATACCTTCGGAGCGTACAAAGCGTAGCATGAACCTGCATCCGTTTTGCCCCCCACTTTCATACTAGAAAGAATCTGGATTTCGGGCCCAGTATGATATGCCGGACCTTTTGTTTCTGCGACCCTGTAGATAATCCCGCTGTTTCCACCCTTTGGGAGGTTCCATTCCAGAGCCATCTCGAAAAACTGGTACTTGTCCTTGGTCATTAAGTCTCCGCCTTTGCCGGCAAATTTTATTATGCCGTCATCAACCTTCCAACCCGGATCCGGCTTGTCCTTCTTGTAACCTCTGAAGTGATCTAGGCTCTTTCCGTCAAAAAGGATTTTCCAATCTTCCTTTTTTGCGGAGCCAGAAGACTTTTCGGCTTTAGCGTTAACGGATAGGGAGCAAAGTAAGGTTGCAATGGCTAGTGATGCTATTTGAAGTTTCATTTTATTAGAGGTGAAGGTTGTTAGCAGGGTCGGTTATTTCTCCATCGCGAACCAAAACCATCTCGAATGCAAGAAGAAGGTTGTAAGTCATGGTAAATTAGCAATCGAGCTTTGGGGCTGAGATTGAGGCAATGGATGTGGCTCAATTTCTTACAAAACGATTACGGAATGCTTACCTTGTATGACCAGCGAGTTCCCCATTTGTGAGTTTTCCAATTGTCCTTGGAGGCATAGGATAGGACCACGAATTCATCGGTATCATCGCCCGCGCGATCAACCAATTCCACATAAAGAAATCCGTGATATAAACCCACTCCCTTGGAGGGATCTCTCGGGTCCGTTTTCGCAGCTCCTGCGTCATCGGGATTAAAGACCCAAACTCCTTTCTCTAGGTCACGGCCAAAACTTTTACCATCCCATCGGGTCCGACTGGGTGGTGAACCGTGGGTGTGACCGTGAAAAAGGGCGATGACGTTGTAGCGTTCGATCAGCTTCCAGAAGGACCTCAAGTCCTCTTTCGGCCAGTCGTAATGAGGGCCGAATGGGTGCAGGTGAAAAGAAATGATGACAGGTCTTTCCGATAAACCCACTCTGGCCTTTAAGTCTTTTTTGAGAAACTCGAGGCTGGATTTCGGAGCGTAATGATGACCTTCGCGTCGTTTGTCCCCCGATCCTGCGAACATGCCCAGATTTACAAGATGCAGGGGGCCCCAATCCCAAGAGTAATGCAGCCCGTTTGCCGATACCATTCCTACATTAGGGCGGTTTTTGTTGCGCGCAATAATGTCTTCGATGATGAAGGTGTCGCCTTGAGGGCCATCGTGGTTGCCGTGTAGTTCGTACACGGGGTAGGGGAGCCTCCCGTCTTTGCCCGTTAGTCCAAAGTCCATTTTGTAGCGTCGCCACTCGAATTTTTGCATGGCCGGATAGTTGCCACCATTTTTATCGGCGCTGTCAATCAAGTCACCCGTTACGATCATACCGAGAAACTCGTTGGGCACTTTCCCGCTGCCTAAGGATTTAGGAATCTCTCCACCCCCGAAGGTTCCTGCCAAACGAATGAAACGGTCCATCCCTTGCTCTGAATATGGATCGAGAGCCTTTGGATTCGCAGTTTTTTCGGCATGGTACTGCGGGTCACCGCACACAAGGAAAGCGTAACGCTTTTCAATGGCGGAAACAATGCTTACAGTAAAACCCAAAAAGATGGCGCTCGCCTTACATGCATTTTTCAAAAGTCGCTTGTTCTTAAGGTCTTCGTGGGTTTTTTCATTACTATACACCAAGGTGGCACTAAAGTAACGAGTCAAGCCTTCGGATTGAAATCGTATCCATTAAATAAGAAACGAAGATGTAATTCCTCTTGCTGTTCCTGAAGTTTAGCATTCCATCTAGGAATGAATTTACCAAAGTCACTCTACCCACTGATTCTCGCCGCTTGTCTAGTCGGCTCAATCTTTGCTGAGAAACCGAAGGCCGGAGTTATTGACGATTTGGCTCTCAAGTTGCGTTTTCAAAAAGGTCTGGAGGGACTGCATAATAATCAAAAAGGAACTTCTCTGAATACCTTAAGCGGACAACTCAGTCGGCGGATAACTACCGTTAAGATTCCAGAAACCAAGCTTGAAAGCATACATCCCGAGGAGTTTTATTCCCGTTGCAAGGCTTCTGTACTCGCTATCGGTAGACTTTACAAATGTGGCAAATGCACAAAGTGGCATGTTTCGTCTGCTTCCGGTTTCGCACTGAGCGAGGACGGCGTTATCGCGACCAACTACCATGTTGTAGATAGTAAGGAAGGAGTCGCTTTAGGTGCTATGGACTCCAATGGAAAAACTTTTGTCGTAAGCGAGGTATTGGCCGCGAACAAGTCGGCCGACGTGGCTCTTCTTCGCCTGCGGGACGCCAAACTTACGCCGCTGCCGCTTGCCGATCGAGCACCTGTGGGCACTTCCGTAAGCGTGATCAGTCATCCGGACGGACGTTACTTTACCATGACCAAGGGTGACGTCTCACGATATTTCGTTGCTCGGTCGAAGACCGGACAGGCGAACAGAATGGCAATCACGGCCGACTATGCCAAAGGTTCTAGCGGGGCCCCCGTACTAGATTCGACCGGAGCTGTCGTGGGGATGGTTTCAGCGACTAACTCGATTTACTATTCGAAGGTTAAAGGTCATAACGAGAACTTGCAGATGGTCGTGAAGTCCTGCGTCCCCGTTGATGCCATTCACCGCTTACTTCGCTGAATGGGTTCCTTCGGCAAATCCCCCGTTAAATTAATTCGCGAAGGGGTTTGATCTCTGGTTCCACCGGATACTGTGGGCGACCTCCTAGGTCAAAGATGCGGTCTTTGTTTGAGGGAATGCCCATATTGTTGAAGAGTGTGGCAAAGACCTCTTTGAACTTAACGGGGCGATCGTTGGGTTCGGCTCCTTGTTTGTCGGTGGAACCAATGGCTTGTCCCGTACGCATCCCGCCTCCCGCCAAGAGGCAAAAGTTGGCCTTTGGCCAGTGATCACGTCCGCCTTTTGCATTGATTTTCGGCGTGCGGCCGAATTCGCCCCAGCACACGACGCTCACGTCCTTGTCCATCCCGCGGTCGTGAATATCTTGAACAAGGGCACATAGCGCTTGGTCTAGCATTGGAATGTCAACGCGACCACGAGCGAAATTATTGCTGTGCCAATCCCACCTGCTGAAGTTCAATGAAACATATCGGGCGCCGGCTTCTACCAGTCGTCGAGCGAGGAGGAAGTTGGTTGTCATTTTGGGAGCACCGTCGGCTCTCCACTCGGGATCCGGCTTGCCGTAGCGTTCCAGCACTTTCGGGTCTTCTTTACTGAGGTCAAGAGCTCCAGCCATTTTGGAAGAGGACAAAATGCCGAGAGCCTGCTGCTCGAAT
>CALBIN010000415.1 GCA_937893275.1 uncultured Opitutia bacterium
CACGTCGGGTTTGCCGCGTGGACATAGGCCATGACTTTTCTGAGCGTCCTGTCCACCACACTCGATACGTAGGGTCGAAGTCTCTCCCAATGCCTCAAAATCAAGTTCAAAGGCATCTGCAGAAGTAAGCGCTGAACGAAAAAGTTCGGCTTGGACACTGACCTCGCGATAATCGACGGAAAGACCCGACTCCAAGATGATTGGGTTCACTCCGTGCAGGGTGGCCCCTCGAAAACCGTGCTTCTTGGCCATGGCCGTAAGGGGTGCAGTCAAAGAATAATCAGTAATCGCTAAAATGAGATCGTAGTGTGGATAAATGTCTCGCTCCAAACTGAGGTCGGCGCCGCCGGCATCGGTAACCTCATCATCAGGATCCAAGTTGCTGCCACCCGTGGTCTTGAACGCAAAGAAATCGTTTTGACGATACTTCAATTCGGCCAACAACTCGCCGGTGAAACCTTTGTGAAAAGTTTCATAGGCGTATTTCTGGACGGCAAAACCGTCATCGTCCAAAAAGGCAAGACCATGCATCACTGAGAGGTCTGGAAGATCAATCAAGATGCAGAGCCGATCGCCCTCCCCTTCTCCATGCCCAAAACAGGTGGACATGAGGCGTGAAAGAGAAAACGGAGGAAAGCTTTGAGAGGAATTATACATAAGATAAAAAATCCTTTATAACCCCAGACAAAAAAAATTCAAACCCACAAATGGTTGATGGAGAAAACATAGCGTTCTCCTCGTTCAAAATAATTAAAACTCATACTTGCCTTCTGCAAAGAAAGTCCAAGATATTGACCTATGCTCACCCTCTTGAACCGCATGGGAAATTCCCTTTTCGCCAAGCTTGGCGAGAAGAAAGAAGAGCAAATAATCCTACCGTTCAACCAAGTTGAAAGACGTGGAGACGGTCTATATTACGACACATCCGAAGAAACTCCTTACACCGGAGCCATCCGCCGTTGGCGAAGTGAACAAGAAATAAGCGACCATGTTGAATTTCGCAACGGGGTGCTACATGGTTCAAGCATCGGCTGGTATCCGTCGGGAAGTATCCTTTCGCATCACGGTCATCGCCCCACAAAACCGAGGCGGCAGTTCGAGGTCCACTACGTATGCGGCCAAAAGCACGGTTTGGAAAGCAAATGGTACTTCGATGGTCAAGCATCCTTGCACACCGAGCACAAGCTGGGACAAAAGCACGGGCTGCAAATCCAATGGTTTCATAACGGTCAAAAACGTTCTGAAATAGAATTCGAAGATGGATATGTTTGCGACGGCGCTTGGCACCGATGGCACGCCAACGGAAACCTTGCCGCAAAGGACTTCTACCTAAACAACAGAAAAGTCAGACGCCAAATGTGGCACCCCGACGGCGAACAATACGTCGACACGAGATACTAGTCGCCTGAAAGCGGCGTCAGCGCTGGCGTCGTCCAATGATCACGCTTCCCGCGGCATCCAAGTACTGCCCTTGCAGGTTCATTCTCACGATGCCCGTCTGCTTGTTGATGGCAGCAGGTGGCACACCTTTTTGGATCAGTGCCTGTATCTTGGCTTGCAGGCTCCCGTCGGGAGACTGTGGATTGGGGGCAGCAGGGCGTTGAGGGAAAGTGGGCGGGAGAGGTCTTCCCGGCAATCCACCCGCACCTTGCGAAGTAACGGGTCGCCCAGGTAGCCCCTGAACCGGAGGAACGGAAACCGGACGACCGGGAAGACCGCCGCTTATGCCAGTTTGCAAAGGAACAGTAACTGCACGCCCCGGCAAACCGGTTGCCCCTCCGGAGGTAGCCACCGGCGAAGGGCGAAAAGTAGGCGGAGGACCGGGAGGACGTGAAGACGGAGGTGGACCCGGAGGCGCTCCGAAAGGAACGGTAGGACGAGGCTGCGGAGCGAGCTGGGCCAGAGCTCGGGGACGAGGATCGGGGATGCGAACCCCGTGCGTTTTTTGCTTAATGGGTTTGGCAACCACGGTAGTATTTTGAGGACTCGTAGATGGCTTGCGAACTGGTGGAGTGATAACTGGCGGTATTCGAGCCATCGGCGGAAACGTTATGTTGCGAAAAGGTTGGAGGGGCCGACCTGTCGTCACTTTGTGAGAAGTCGAAGGTTGAGGCTGTCGAACAACTTTAGCGGGAACCGGACGACGGGTGGGAGTAGAAGGAAATGTCGGTCGCGTTAGACCAGGCCCTTCGAAAAGGGGTTTACCCGTAGGTCGTTCGCCAAGTTTTCCGGGAATTAGTCTGCGAGCCTTCAGTTGCTCTCTGAGAGTACGACAGTCTTGACAAATACAAACGCCGCCATGTTTTTGAAACTGTGTTTGGGCTTTCCTCAAAAGACTCTGCTCGGCAGCGCTTGACGCAGCCGAAACAAGGCAATTCATTGCGGCGAACAAGCACGCCGCCAAGAAAGAAAGTTGAAATTGCTTCGTCATTAAGATCAGGTCACTTCACGCCAAGCTCGGACAAGGTGGAAACCAATTCATCGTCCATGGGATGACCGTTAAAAAGGACTTTGCCATCGGGAGCGACAAGAATCATCCGGGGTATCGAGTTGATTTTTAGCATCTGACTCAAAGGTCTGCCATTGGGTTCAACCAACCAAGAAAATTCAATTTTACGTTTTTTTCGCACACTTTCGGCCTCGCCCGCGTTTTCAGTATTCATACCCGCCACCACAATTCCTTTGGGCCCCAGTTTTTTGGCTTTCTTTTCCAGTTCGGGCATCAAAGACATACATGGGCCACACCAAGAAGCCCAAAAGTCCAACAACACTCCCTTCTTTCCCTTCACCAGATCGCCAAGCGTCGTCTGTTGGCCCCCCGAAGTTTGAATTTCAAGATCCATCGGCACCCTCAAGTTAGCCATGAGTTTCTTTTCCTCTTCACGTTCCCGAGCCTGAGCCGCCTCCATCCGAGGACGCATGAAAGCCTGAATCCGAGGCCCCATACTACGAACATCTTCCTCCTTCACTTCTCCCGTAAGCCCCTTTCGCAAGCCTTTCAGGAAAAACTTCAATTCCGTATCATCAAAACCGAATTTGTAAAAATTGGTTCCCACGGACGCCCCCAGGGCTTCCAATACTTCGGCGTCCTCCTTGGAGACGCTCGCGGCCTTGTCTTCTTTCGCAAGCAGTCCGCCAACCAAGCAAAAGAGGAATGAGAGGAAAACGAAAAAACAACTATTATTCATGAAAAAAACTTCGACTTGTGGTTTGAGAGCAAAGCAATAGTATTAGTTATGTAACACAACTTGTAAACGGGGAAACTCTAAAATAAAAGGATGCTCACGCGAAGATTAGACAAAGCTAAGCAAGCTTATCTCAAACGTGACGTGGAGGCAGCTCGCGCCGCCCACGAAGCGGGCCACGAGCCCCATGACGCAGGCGAGGGCAAGTATTTAAAGAGTATAGTCTACGGCGGACTCGACGGGATCATCACTACGTTTGCCGTAGTCGCAGGTGTAGCGGGCGCATCC
>CALBIN010000416.1 GCA_937893275.1 uncultured Opitutia bacterium
GCAAACCTCTCCTACGCCAATAGTTTCAAGTGGAATACCAGCAAAGGCGAAGACCGTTATCGACGTGGCCTCTACACTTTCTTCAAGCGTACGTCACCGCACCCCAACCTGCTCACCTTCGACTGCCCCGACTCCAACGTCGCCTGCGTAAAGAGGAACCGGTCTAATACTCCGCTAGCCGCACTCGTCACACTTAACAACGCCACCTTTACCGAAGCCGCCAAGGCTTTTGCCGAGCGCATGTTAAAAGAAGCTTTACCGGAGGATGAAAAACGCATCGCCCACGGCTTCCGGCTCTGCGTAGCCCGTACGCCCGAACCACACGAAACATTGGCATTCTTAGCTCTCTTGAACGAATCGCGGAGCTGGTTCAAGAAAAATCCTGAGGATGCCAAGGCTTTTGCCGGTGACCCGGAGATTGCCGCATGGGCAGCCACATCACGCATAATTCTGAACATGGATGAATTCCTTACTCGGGAATAATATACTTTCTTATCTATCACCATGAATCCAATCGACAGTTCCATTCTACGTACCCGTCGTGATTTCCTGGCCACCTCCGCTTCCGGCCTGGGTGGTGTCGCCCTCGCCTCCCTGCTCGCAGAAGAAGGGCTTTTGGCAACTCCGCAAGTGAATGGTTTCGAGGACTCCTTGATTCCCCGAAAGCCTCACTTCGATGCCAAAGCAAAAGCCTGTATATTCATCTTCATGGCTGGAGCTCCCTCTCAATTGGATCTCTTCGACCCTAAGCCCAAGCTCAACGAAATGGCTGGGCAAAGCCTCCCGAAGAGCGTCCTCGACAAGGCTCGATTCGCATTCATCAAGCCCGCCACAGCGACCCTCATGGGGACCAAGAGAACCTTCAAGAAATACGGTTAGTCCGGAATGGAGTTCAGCGACCTCGTGCCACACCTTGGTTCCGTCGCGGATGATCTGCTGATGGTGCGCTCAATGCACTCCGACGAGTTCAATCATCACCCCGGCCAATTGCTAATGCAATGCGGCGTATCACGTTTCGGTATGCCGACCATGGGATCTTGGCTCACCTATGGCCTGGGCAGCGAGTCCAGGAACCTGCCCGGCTACGTGGTATTAAACGCGGGTCGCGGGTCCAGCGGGGGCGCTACACTTTGGCAAAGTGGATTCCTTCCCTCCACCTACTCTGGCGTACTCTTTCGAACAAAGGGAGAACCAGTCCTCAACTTGGATAACCCGAAAGGCCTTCCGCCCATCTTACAGCAAAAAGGTCTAGCCACCTTAAGCTCCATCAATCAGGGCCGTTTCGAAAAAGTACATGACCCCGAGATCGCCGCCCGCATTTCTGCATACGAGCTGGCTGGGCGCATGCAGGTCTCAGCCCCCGAGCTAAATGATCTCTCCGGGGAATCCGCCACTACGATCGAAGCTTATGGCATGAACAGATCGGAACCAAAAGGGCTTGGAGGTCGCGGGAAAAGCGGCGAAACATACAAAGACTTTGCTCGCAACTGCTTGCTGGCACGACGAATGGTCGAGCGAGGCGTCCGCTTCGTGAACATCATCCATGCTTCCTGGGATCACCACAGCAATCTTGACCCGGAACTAAAATACAACGCAGGAGCCGTCGACCAACCCATCGCCGCGCTCATCAAGGATCTTAAGGAGCGAGGCATGCTCGATTCAACCATGGTCGTATGGGGTTCGGAGTTCGGGCGGACTCCATTGGGAGAAAATCGAGGTGGCAATAAAATGAACACCGGTCGCGACCATCACCCTTTCTGCTATTCCATGCTACTCGCCGGTGGAGGAATAAAGGGTGGCCAAGTATACGGCCGGACCGACGAGATCGGCTGGGGTGTAGAGGAAAACCCGGTCCACGCAAATGATTTCCACGCGACCGCCCTAAAGCTTTTCGGAATTAACCATGAGCGCTTGACGTATCGTTCTCAAGGACGTGACTTCCGTCTCACCGACGTTGCCGGAAAAGTAATCAGCGACTGGATCGTCTAGGAAAAGGGCTTTAGATTCCCTCGCCGCGTTCAACTTCGCGATCGTCGATCATGTGATCCATCCCTAGAGCGGGAGAAGACTCATGGACCTTGCCGAGTTCCTTGGCTGGCACACCTGCCACTGAAACATGCGGAGGCACGTCCTTTAGCACTACGCTGCCTGCACCGATACGGGCACCTTCGCCGATTTCAACGTTACCGAGAATTTTCGCACCGGCTCCTATCAGTACACCCGAGCGAATCTTTGGGTGGCGGTCGCCGCGTTCCTTGCCTGTTCCACCGAGAGTGACCTCGTGCAGGATGGAGACGTCGTCATCTATCACGGTGGTTTCGCCGGCCACGAAACCAGTGGCATGGTCGAGAAGGATCCCCTGGCCGATAGTGGCGGCGGGATGAATATCGACCGTGTATACAGCTGCAATTAGGCTCTGGAGGTATTGGGCCAGTTCTTTACGATCATGACGCCAAAGGTAGTTGGCTACACGATAACCGGAAAGGGCTTGAAAGCCTTTGAAATAGAGAAATGGACTAAGGAAATCTCTGCAGGCCGGATCACGATCTCGGACCGCCTTCGCATCCGTGCAGACTTTATGGAGAGACTCCGGTTCGTCGAGAAAGGCATCGCGGATCAGTTCTCGCAAATCCTTTTCGGGCACAGAGGAACGTCCAAGCCGAGCAGCCAATCGCCACCCCAAGGCATCAGCAAAGGATTCGCGCTCAAGAACAAACTCCGCAAGCACTTTGGCCAAGATGAATTCCTTGGCGGCAACAACCTCAGCTTCTTGCCGGAGAGTCAACCAAACTTCTTCTATGGTCATAATTAAAGGGAATTAAAAAGTAGTGTTTACTTTAAGTTTTCGACCTCTTGTCCGTAAAAATTTTCGCCGATGGCAATCTTTTCCCGCCCCTTGGCAACCCGCCATTTGTTCGTATCCCGCAGAGAATATACGCATCCGCAATATTCCTGTTGGTAAAACCCCTCCTGCTTAGAAATTTCGATCATTCGCTGGGAACCTCCGGCCTTTCTCCAGTTGTAAGTCCAGTAAGTAAGGTCTTTGTAGCGGGCAGCTGCGCGTTCGCCGCATCCGTTGATCTGCTCCATGTTCTTCCAGCGAGAGATCCCGAGGCTACTCGAAAATAGATTGTATCCGTTCTCGTGGGCATAAAGGGCCGTTCGCTCGAACCGCATATCGAAACATGCCGTGCAGCGAGCCCCTCGCTCCGGTTCCCACTCGAGTCCTCGTACGCGTCCGAACCAGTTTTTGACATCGTAATCAGCGTCCAAATGCTCAACGCCGATCTTGTCGCAATAACGTTTATCTTCCGACTTTCGTAGTTCGTACTCACGCTTCGGATGAATGTTCGGATTGTAAAAGAAAACCGTCGGTTGGATGCCGGAATGAAGCATCGTCTGTAAAACCTCACCCTCGCAAGGGGCACAACAAGAATGCAGCAACAGTTGCGTTTCTCCCCCTGGAGTCTCAAGTTTCGGTGTTTTAGCAGTATTCACTGGCCACGCATTAAGCCAAAAAACAATGCAACTCGCAACGATGGAATAATCAGGGGAAAGTTATGGAGAGGGTTTCCCGCCACTCAGCCGAACAATTCCTTAACGTCGGTCAACACTTCGTCGGGGTGATCCTTGGCCTTAACCTTATGGTAGGCTTTCGCAATCTTTCCGTCGGTACCGACCAGAAAGGACATTCGATGAATGCCCTCGTATTCGCGCCCCATGAACTTTTTCGCACCCCAGACGCCAAAGGCATTGACGATTTCACGCGACTCGTCAGAAGCCAAGGGAAAGTTCAAGTCATATTTCAAGCGAAACTTATCATGTGACTTCTCGGAATCACAACTTACACCGATGACGGTAAGACTAAACTTTGAAAAATCCGGCAGATTATCACGAAACCCACAAGCTTCCGCCGTGCAACCCGGAGTGTCATCCTTAGGATAAAAGTAGACGAGGTAAGGGGTTCCCTCCAAATCACTAG
>CALBIN010000417.1 GCA_937893275.1 uncultured Opitutia bacterium
CTGCAGGCGTTGAAGCCCCTCCGGAGGTTACCGCAGCCTCGGCTGCACTACCGCCACCACCACCGTCACCTTCTTGAGCCATAAGGGTTGTGCCAGGCAATGCCAACACAAAGAATGTAAGGATGAACCATATTTTTACTGAGTCTAGTGGGTTCTTCATAACCGTAGTAGGGATCGGAATTTATTGTTTGTTTTATGGGGTTGGAAAGGAATGGTCAAAAAATTACTGGCAAATGATCTTTGCGCAAGCTTTTTTTAGGTTTTTTTGACAATGACTTTGTGGGGTGGTGTACTGAAATGGTAGAATGGTGCCGAGGGCGGGATTTGAACCCGCACGTCCTTTCGGACACTAGGTCCTGAACCTAGCGCGTCTACCAATTCCGCCACCCCGGCATAGGGGAACCCATCAAAATGAAGAATGCGAGGCAGATGGTCGAGAAAAAAGCTATGTTGTTTTAGGCGGTTCTCCAAATGGTAGGGAGATTCGCTTGGCTCTTTCTCCTGTGGGGAGGCGTTCAAGGTATGGATCGGCGAGGTCGGAGTCGAGGTCTTCCACGGGGTCGAATACATGAGAGATGCGTCTTGATGCTGGGTCGAGTATCTTCGCGGGGTTGGCAATCCGATTTTTACGGACGGACTCGACGAGGAATGGCAATCGCATGGATTCGTAGTGTTCCTTGAATTCCTTAATTTTCTTGCTGTTTACCCCTTCTCGTCGATTTAGTAGCGCGACATCGGCGAAGTGTGCGCAGGCGTCGTGCCACTCTTGCAAATGGAGGGAGGTTTCCTCTAATAGACCACAGTGGACGACGAAGAGAATACGGGCGAGGGTTAGTCCTTCGTCTGAGTCGAGCAGGTCGAGCGATGCTTCGATTTGGTCGGCGATATCCAGATAGGGCGACAATATTAGAAACTTGTGGCTGTTTTGTGGTTCGTTAGGTTCCTCGGGAATCCGGAAAGAGTCGTTTTCCCAATACCATGAGGTGAATCCTTCCCCATCGGGAGATTTCTCGTTGGTGAGGGTTAGGGCTGATTCTTCTTCCGTGAGTCCCCCTTCGATTAAATCTTGAACAATGGCTCGGCGCCCCGAGTCGGGCGCCCCGAGTACGAGGTAGAGGAGGCGATGCACTTTAGCGACCTTAGAACGAGAAGGTTTCGCATTGCGCGGCTTGGCGCATGCGATGGTCGATCAGCACGAGGGCGGTCATGGCTTCGACGATGGGGACTGCTCGGGGGAGGACGCATGGGTCGTGACGTCCGCGCCCGATAAGTTCGGTTTCTTTGCCGTCGACGTCCACGGTGTCTTGAGGTTGTAGGACGGTAGCGGTGGGCTTGAAGGCAATACGAAAATAGAGTTCCTCTCCGTTGCTGATTCCACCCTGCACACCGCCGGATCGATTCGTTTTGGTGCGTATGTGACCGTCACGGTTCTCGAAGGCGTCGTTGTGCTCGGATCCCTTGAGCAAGGTGCCCGCGAATCCGCTGCCGATCTCGAACCCCTTGGTTGCGGGAAGCGAGAGCATGGCTTTTGCCAGATCGGCTTCGAGACGGTCGAAAACGGGGACGCCAAGTCCCGTGGGCATTCCTTGAACGCGACAGCGTATCAAGCCGCCGAGGGAGTCACCCGCTTTCTTTTGCGCCAAGATGTGATCCACCATCTTTTCGGCAGTTTCTGGATGCGGGCAACGTACGGGTGAGGCGTCCACTTCTTGCAAAGTGGGAAAATTTTCGATTTCGGGTGCTTCGATGTCGTGTACCCGCTCGACGTAGGCTCGAATCTCGATGCCCGTCGAGATCAGAATCTTCTTGGCGATGGCTCCTGCAGCCACTCGACCGATGGTTTCGCGCGCCGACGAACGACCTCCGCCCTCGTGGTTGCGAATACCGAATTTCTCTTGGTAGGTGAAATCCGCATGCGAAGGACGAAACTTTTCTTTCATCTCGTCGTAGGCTTGGGGGCGGGCATCCTCGTTCCTTACTAGCATGGCGATGGGGGTGCCGATAGTGACGCCCTCGAACACGCCTGAAAGGATTTCGACTTGATCGCTCTCCTTGCGAGGGGTGGTGATCTTGCTTTGCCCGGGACGTCGTCGCTCCAAGTCGACTTGAATATCTTGAGCCTTTAGCGGAAATCCGGGTGGGCAACCGTCGATGACCACGCCGATCCCGCCACCATGGCTTTCGCCCCATGTTGAAATTCGAAAGAGAGTACCGAATGAATTGCCCACTACAGATATAGAGCAAAAATGATGGAGAAAAGGCAAAGCGAAAAATCCACGAGAATTTCCAGGACTGTTTTTGCATCTTAGGAAAATGTTTGCTTCTAATACGAAATTTTAAGATAAAGACAACTTAAGGTCGGGTCCCATGCGACTATGGACTAACGAACCCCGTCAGGCCCGGAAGGGAGCAGCGGAAGTTACGTTTGTGTGCGCTGTGGGGTGCCTGGCCTTTTTTGTGCTCGGATTTGGCGTCTTTTTTGGGCTTCCGGCTTCCGGCGATTGATTAAGTTGCGGTTTCGCTTGCGTGCAATGCGGTTGGTCGCAATTAGTCGCTAGACAATATTCATGGCAGAAAAAGGTTATCAAGTCATTGCTCGCCGTTGGCGTCCCAAGCAGTTTTCCGAACTCGTGGGACAGGATCACGTGGTGCGAACCTTGGGCAATGCAATCGAGATGGGTCGTATCGCCCATGGCTATTTATTCGTTGGACCTCGTGGAACCGGCAAGACCACCACGGCTCGGCTTTTTGCCAAATCCCTGAACTGGGAGGATGGTCCCTCTCTCGAGGTTCCCGAGGATTCGGAACTCGGGCAAGCCATTATGGACGGTAGATGTCTCGACGTCATAGAGATAGACGGCGCATCCAACAATTCCGTGGACCAAGTTCGAGACCTGCGAGACGAATGTCAGTACGCTCCCGCACAATGCCGCTACAAGATATACGTTATCGACGAGGTGCATATGCTAAGCCAGCAGGCTTTTAACGCCTTGCTCAAGACTTTGGAGGAACCTCCGCCGCACGTTAAGTTTGTTTTTGCGACCACCGAGGCTCACAAGGTTCTTCCCACTATCGTCTCTCGTTGCCAGCGGTTCGAGTTTCGTTCCATTCCTGCGGATTTGATCTCGGGCAAACTTCGTGAGATCTGCGACACCGAGAAAGTCGAGGTGGAAGACGCCGCCCTCGCAACCATTTCTCGAATGGCTATGGGCGGGATGCGAGACGGGCAGAGCATTTTAGATCAAATGATCTCCTTTTGCGGGATGAAAATCTCGCAAGCCGACGTGCTCGAGGTTTACGGGTTGGCCTCTCCGGAGCAAATTTCCGGACTGGCTCGAGCCCTGAGCGAGGCTGACTTTTCTGCCATCCTGAAGTCTACGGATGCTTTCGCGTCCGAAGGAATCGATCTGTACCGGGCCTTACAGGATCTTCAGGAGCATATGCGTTCCGGTTTGGTTGCCCGTATTCGTGGGGAATCTGATAACCTTGAGCTTTCCTCCGAGCAGTATGCCCGAATTTTGGATGCCTTGCGAGCGGGTGAGGAATCTGTTCGTTCCGGACTTTCCGACAAGGCGAATTTCGAGGTTACTCTCTTTCGAGGAGTGGAAGCAGGCCGATCACGGGCCATCGATTCGGTGATTCGTGAAATCTCAGGTATGGTTCCGCCTTCCGAATCCAAAAAAAAAACTGAGTCCGTAGCTTCCGCTCAGCAAATACAAGCTTCTGTCGTCGAGGTGAAACCCGATGTCGCGAAACCTGAAACCGAACCTGAGCTCGCTCCTGAAGTCGATTCCGAACTTGAAGCTGAGGTTGAGACGGTATCCGTAGTCAAACCTGAACCTATCGAGACTCTGCCCGAGGTGGTTCTCGATGCTGAGGATGTGGAGGAACCTCCCCCCACTCAGATGGTTCAGGAAGAACAGGAACCGATTAGACTACCTGCCAGCTCCGTTTCCACTCCCGTGACAGCCGCCGATGATTCCGAGAGCGGAAAATCCAAGTTGCCTGATTCTCAAATCGTCGATGAGGCAAAGATTGCCGAGCGGGTAAAAACTTTGTCTGGGGCGACTCGTAAGATTTTCGAGGAGGATTTTCGAGGGACTTATGTCGCGATTGAGAGAATAGACCACGATAAGTTGATCTAGTTCGCTTTCCGATAGAGAGACAGGTAACGAGATTCCAAGTATTGCAATAGGCATCGAGGACCAAGGGAGTCGCCTGTCGCATTTTCAGTAAGTTCCAGCAAGTTCATCCGCCTTCCATGCCGATGCACCTTGAGCTGTAACCAAGACAAGAGTTTCGACGGATCGCTCGGATCGGGCACATCTTCTTTCACTGCCTTTTCCCAAAGTTGAGCCGCAAGCAAATTTCCTAGACAGTAACTAGGGAAATAACCGAATGCTCCGCCCGACCAGTGTACGTCTTGCAGGACGCCTTCCGAATCGCTGGTTGGTTGAAGTCCGAGAAGTTTTTCCGCCTTTTCACTCCACGCTCCCGGAAGATCTTCCACTTTAAGATCGCCTGCAAAAAGGGCTTGCTCCAACTCGAAGCGAAGAATGACGTGCAAGTTGTAGGTTACCTCGTCGGCGTCGACTCGAATGGGGTTTCTGGACACCTTGTTGATGGCGAGGAACAGTTGCTCCGAAGAGATGTCCGCCAAAGGTTCGGGGAATAGTTCGCGAAAGCGAGGTTCCCACCTATTCCAAAAAGCAGGCGAACGTCCCACTTGGTTTTCCCATATTCGGCTTTGCGACTCATGTACTCCCATGCCGGCGGCCTCCCCGAGTGGCGTGCCTAGCCATTTGTGGGGCAATCCTTGTTCGTAAAGACCGTGACCCGCCTCGTGTATGGCAGAAAAAAGAGAATCCAGCGGATTTTTCGAGTCGTAGCGGGTGGTGAGTCGCGTATCGGATCCGTTCCCAGAGCAAAAGGGGTGCACGGCGACGTCCAATCGACCTCTCGTGAAATCGAATCCTAGGCTTTCCACTACCTCTCGGAGAAATGTTTCTTGTTTGTCTTTCGGAAATCCTTTCAGCTCTGGTATGGTCGTCTCTTCAGATAAGGAGAGGATTTGCTCGGCGAGTGGAACGAGTCCAATTTGCAAATCATCGAAAAGCTTGCCGATTGCACAGGCATCCATGCCAGGGTCATGCTTGTCCAAATGGTAATCGTATGGATTTTCGTCATATCCGACATAGGCAGCTTCCTCGCGGGCGAATTGCATGGTTTTCTCAAGCGCGGGGGCAAATGCACCAAAGTCGTTTTTCTCGCGAGCATTCTTCCAAACATGGTACGTCGAACTTTCGTGAGACGCTTTTCGGGCTACGAAATCGCTTGGTAGCTTTTGAGCTCGGTCGAGGTCGCGACGAACCTCACGAAGAATAATTTCGAGGTCTTTGTCCGGTTCGTCAGTCCCGTCTTCCAGCCGTTTCAGCAAATCACTAAAAGCGGGTCCTGTGAATTCACGGTGAACCAGTTCAGCCAAGGCGGAGCTTTGAGCCGCCCTTTGCGATGAAGGGGCTTCGCCGGAGGGCAAGTTCACCTGCTCGTCCCAACCTAGAACCGAGCTCACTTGGGATAGACTGTCGATCCGGCTAAGCTCGTTAATAAAGGTTTCTCTTAAAGCAGTCACTTCGAGTGTGTCATTGGAGGATTCGTTGCAATTCCTTGTCCGTGGCCCAACCTTTTTTGCCCCCGGAAATCGAGCGGGCAAGATACCACTTCACTTGATCTTTCGTGACATGCATTTTCAGCTGGCCTTTCTCGTCTTTATCGATTCTCACGACCTCGCCCGGTTTGAGTTCGGCATTGGCGTCGTTGGCACCACCGGCGTAGCGGCGAAGTCGAATGACGGTAGTTTCGTTACCTTCGTTGGTTGTAGCTGGAAGTACGGCGACGGCTTCACGCGCCAGGAAGTCTATGTTGCGATCTGCTCGCCATATTGCGTAAGTCCCAAAGGCGACAATTCCCGCCCAACCGATTACGCCTACAATTTTAGTGAATCCGTAAAGATAAGATCTAGTTAGAATCAAGCCCAAGTAGATGCCTAGCCAGAAAGCTATTGTAGTAGCCCATACCCAAATGCTTATTGATTCGGGAGCGAAGTAAAAATCGTCGGCGGAAGGGCTGGCGGGAGGTAGTCCCGCCGCTTTCCGGGCGAAGGCTAAATTGGAACTTATTTCCGGATTTCCCGGATCCAGCAATAGTGCTTTTCGATAGTGGAGGATCGCTTTGCCCGAGGAACCCGTCTTGTAGTGTAGATTGGCCAGATTGCCGTGTAGATTGGCCGAATGGGAAATGGCGACGGCTTTTTCATAAGAGGCAATGGCTGTGTCCAAGTCACCTGACGCCTCCGCCCTTACACCGTCGTAGAATGGACGGTTTGCCTCGTTCCCGTCAACTCCGCAGGCAAATGTCGCTGAGACAAGGTATACAACGAGTCTTACTAGCTTCATCCCAAGGAACGAATGTTTTTGAGGAGGCGTTTGATGCGTACCTGCCAATCCAGAAGAGGTAGGTTCGAGTTGGCGTCTCCGGCAAACTCGTGAGCGTCTGCAGTTTCGAGAACTTCATTGATCTCGGAGATAAGTTCGTCGGAGGCTTTTCTTTGCAGCAAGATGGCGAGTACCTCGTCTCGTGCCAGAGTCTCGGGCTTTTCTTGTCCTGCCAAAGCGCCGATCTTTTCTCTTATTGCTCCTCGAGTTGCTCTAAAAAAAGCCAAGGTGTCGTTGAAACGAGTCGCTCTCTTCATTTCGTTTCGTAACCTTGCGAATCGTTTGGCCGAGCTATCCCTTGAAGAGCTTCTTTGGCGTATTCTCCATCCCATAATCCCGCAGAAGCAAAAGAGTGGAGCGATTTGCGCATACCAGAAAGCGGAGGAACGGAAGACTGGTTCGGGAGTGAGGGACTTACGCCATTCGCTTGGCTCGCTTTCAGTTTGAAAAAGATTGCGGGCCGGTTCTACGTTTTGTTGTTTCTCAGTAAATGCGGATTGAGGTGGAGACGGATCCACCCATGTTTCGCCGGCATCGACACGAAGAGTGTGCGCATTCCCCGATGCATCTACGTATCG
>CALBIN010000418.1 GCA_937893275.1 uncultured Opitutia bacterium
TGATGACCGTTTGGAAGAAGTTTTTGGGTTCCATGTGAAGGAAATATCCGAGGCGCCTATCTTTATTGAGAAATATTCCATTCTCCGGATGACCACTCGTCAGTTTATTTCGGTTAATTATAAAGAAGGAATGATTGGAGATGCTCGTTTCACCGGTCAGGTCATCCCATGCTCGAATGGAGTAATATATCTCATCGACAAGGTACTCACCCCTACCACTGATGACCTCTTCCAACGTCTCCAAAAAGACGGAAGATTTACCATTTTCACCAAGGCAATCACCGCCAGTCGTCAGGGAAAATTATTCCAAAACATGCATAGTTTGTACACTACCTTTGCTCCCACAGACGAAGCCTTCAAAAAACTTCCTGCCAAAACCGTGGAATCTTTATTTCTTCCCGAAAACGATGAGCGTCTCGAAGATATTATCAAGCACCACATCACTGAACAAGTCTTTGCATTCGGAAAATCTTCTGGAAATAGAAGGAGTCTTGGCGTTTCCGATGTAACGCCCTTCAGTGCCTTTGGCCAACAACTGAACTACAAATTTCACGACAAACATGCCACTGTAGACGGAGCCAAAATAATCGAGACGGATATACCCTGTGCCAACGGAATCATCCATGTCATTGATGATGTAATTTTACCCGCCGAAAAAAGCCTCCTTGAATTGATCAAGAATCAAAAAAAGGTTCAGTACTTTGACTCGATTACTCAAGGAGACCGGACTGGATCTTCCTTTGGCGTCATCCAGAACCACCTTTACCATCTTTGCACCGGTCAATGAAGCATGGGAAAAAGAGCCTTACAAATCATTAATTGAAAACCACGGGAAAACCGGAACAGAAGAACTCTACGGTATTTTGTCACGGCATGTAATCGTCGGCAAGCATGTGAGCGAAAACCCTAAGCCTTACAACAAGCTTAGGACTATTCACGGTGCCCCGATTTATCTCACCCAGGATGAGGGTAAATCGAAAATTAGCGGCATTCGGATAATTGAATCGGATGAGGAAGCTTTCAACGGATTAATAAATGCAATCGGTTCGGTTATTAAAGACCCAATGGAGCTACCTGAAAAAGATATAACCACAGTCGATGCCATACTATTTGTCCAAAATTCAATCAAGGAAAGTTCGGCGCTATACGATCAGGGTAAGTATGAAGCCAGCTGGCGTAATTACATACGAAGAGGCAATGAATTTCTTACCAAATACTCAAAATTCACAAGTTCATCTCAAAGCAACAAACTAAGAAATGTGATTCTTGACGACCAACCAGTTGCTCAGCTTGCGAGGGAGGCTTGGACATCCCGTAACGTCTTCCGCGACCTATTGCGTGAACTCGAACAACGGGAAGACCGCATTGTAGATTCTTATCTAATGCAACTTCCCAACAAACAAAGGTTTGGACGCTAATATGGAAATCCTTACCGATGATTTTCGTTGATGCATACAAAAAGAAGAGTCATCTTCCAGTAATCCCTCCTCATGCCGTTACGAAACTTTATCCTTTTTTCAAATATTCGGTCTTTCGAGTTCGCTCTTGGAATTGTCCCGCCTTCGGAAAGCCAAGGGTCGTCAAATTCCCTTCTCTTACCGTTGGTCGCCAAGGGGGATGAAACAGCAATGAGAAAGTGTATTGATTCATATGGCTCACTTGTATGGAGTATCGTTTGCCGGCGAATTAGGGATCGAATGGATGCAGAGGAGGCATGCCAGGAAATCTTCACAGAAGTTTGGCGCATTGCGGCTCGGTTTGATCCCAAGGTATCCAAAGAGTCAACTTTCATAGGTATGATTGCCCGTCGACGCTCGATTGATTGGCAAAGGAAACAAAACCGACTTCCCCCATTGGCAACCTTAGATAGCCTCCCCGAACTTTCAACGACATCAAGTAGTTCACTTCACTCCATCGACCGTTCCGAACTTTGGAATGCTTTGCAAAGTCTACCGGAGAACACATTGAAATTGTTTTCTTTGCACTTTGAAAAAGGACTAACCCATGACGAGATTGCTCAGCAAGCAAAGTTGCCCATTGGCACTGTTAAAACCAAGCTTCGGCGAGGTCTGATAGAAGCCCGAAAATTACTGAATGAACTCAACCTTAACAAAGAATTGGCCCGATGAGTATGGAAAATGCATTGGCTCGATTCGAGGAACTCGACGCAGGAAGAGTCATGGGTGATCTTAGCCCCAAGGAAACATCAGAATGGTTAATTCTAGCAGAAAGACATCAGGGCTCAAACTCTATAGAACTTGATTTTCTTGCCACTGAATTAGAACTCCAGGAAACCCAACCCTGTGATTTATCCAGTTCACTTTCCAACAAACTTGCGGATA
Organism: uncultured Opitutia bacterium; assembly: GCA_937893275.1. GTDB lineage: Bacteria > Verrucomicrobiota > Verrucomicrobiia > Opitutales > Seribacteraceae. The sequence goes on from CALBIN010000418.1 coordinate 2,343, forward strand.
CGATTCCTGCCTTTAGCAATAAAAACAAACAGCAACCCGCTACCCAAATAATTTCAATCCTGCCATGGTTGGGATGGGCAGTTGCAGCTTGCTTAGTTATTTCTTTAAACATACCCGATACTGATACCTCGCCTCCAGCAATTCAACTCACCTCTACGCAAAAGCTTGAGGCTCTTATCAAGAAAGAACCCAGCAGCCAACGCTTGGCATTTTCTTCTGCAAGTGATCCGTACCAAAATATTAGCGGAGAAGTAATATGGAATGACGGCTTGCAGGAGGGTTATATGTCACTGACCAATCTTCCTGTAAATGATCCGACTCAAAATCAGTACCAACTTTGGATCGTCGATCCTGAACGAGATGAACTGCCCGTCGATGGTGGCGTCTTTGATATTCCCGCAGGAAGTAAAACAGCAGTTATACCGATTCGTAACGCACTCCACGTTTCCAAACCAGCTGCCTTCGTGATCACGCTTGAGCAACCGGGTGGTGTCGTGAATTCCAAGCAGGAAGTCGTAGTCGCTTTAGCTAAATCCTGATTTCCTTAGTCAACCTTGATTAGAAAATCTCGCCTCTTACTTGGAATCGAATAGACGCCTCGGTCAAAATATCTAGGTTAAGATCCTATGCATTGGCTCACCAAGTTTCTTATTTCCCTCATTTTAGGAGGGAACATTAATGCAGATTCATGGGTAAAAACTAAACTAAGCAAAGACCTGAACACTCCGGTAATGACAAACGATATTCCGGCACCTGGTAAAAGGGTGAGGCAAGTCGCAGAGGAGTACCAAGGTACGCAAGTATATCACAGCTTATACCTTCCAACCAATTGGGAAAAGGGAAAGACTTACCCCGTGCTTGTCGAATACACCGGGAACAAATTCCCGGCTTGCGGATCAACCGGAGAGGTCAAGGGTGCAAACCTGGGCTACGGACTAAGTGGAGGGAAAGGATTTATCTGGGTCTCCATGCCCTACATTCAAAAAGGGAAAAAAGAAAACGCTGTGACTTGGTGGGGAGATCGTCAGGCCACCATCGACTACTGCAAATACAACCTACCCCGAATCTGCGATGAATTCGGGGGTGATCGAAACAACCTTTTTATCTGCGGTTTTTCCCGTGGAGCGATTGCCTGCAGTTATATTGGATTAGCAGATAATGAAATCGCGAGTTTTTGGAAGGGAATGATTACCCACGATCATTTTGACGGGCAGAAAAAATGGGGCTACCCGGAAAGTGACCGAAGTTTTGCTCTTTCACGCCTCGACCGCTTAAATGGACGCCCTGCCCTTGTATGCGGAAATGCCAACGATTATATCAAGAGACACCCCAAACTAGGTGACTTCACTTTTCTACCTGTACCCGTGACTACAATCTTTAAAATCCCCGATGGTCCAGTGATTCACTCGCATACTGACCTTTGGGCACATCGGGACAGTCCTACTCGCAAAACAGCCAGATCATGGCTTATTCAACAAGTAAATTCAAAACATGAATAGATATTTCAACTTCAAAATTTTCTTACTGCTCATTATTTCCTCTGTTGCAAACTCTGCCGAATATTCGAGTCAAGCTTCCAATCCAAATGTCAATAATGAGAAGCCTGAAAAAGGAAGCCAAGCCAAACGCATTCATCCCCATGCCCTCAAGCTAATTCTAAATGGAAAAAAGGAGGAAGCCATCTCCTACCTCAAGTCGACTACCGACAAGAAGGTAAACCCGGAACAGACCCAAATGCTCATTGACCTTGCGCTCGACAAACCGAACGCCTGGAAGTTCGATGCCAAGACTTGGCCTTGGAAACGTACCTTGGCCGACACATCGCTAAAGAAAGACGCTCCGTCAAACAAGTTCACCATCGCCTTCGGCGGGGGAGCGGGCTATGTGCCACCACACGAGCGAATGTGGGACACCATCAGGGCAATCGACCCGCGGGCACTTCTCTTGCTTGGAGACAACGTTTACATCGATGACCCCGAAACTCCGGAGATGCAACGCTTTCACTATTACCGCCGCCAAAGTCAGCCCGAATGGGCGAAACTGGCGAGAAAAGTGCCCATCTATGCCATCTGGGACGATCATGATTTCACCACCAACGACGGCTGGGGAGGGCCGGCAATCGATGAGCCTAGTTGGAAGCGGAATGTATGGGAAATATTTAAGGAAAATTGGGACAATCCCTATTACGGCGGCGGTGAAGAACAGCCTGGATGCTGGTTCGACTTTTGGATCGGAAAGGTTCACTTCGTCCTGCTCGACGGGCGCTACTACCGCGAGTCACCCAAGGGGAAAAATCCATCTATGCTTGGATCCGTTCAAATGAAGTGGCTCAAGAAAACCCTCAAAAAACCGGCGACTTTTACCGTGTTATGCTCTAATGTACCAATAACTCCGAAGGTAAAGCCCGGATCCAAGGACACTTGGGATGGTTATGACAGTGAACGCCAACAAATATTTAAGTTTATTGCCAAGGAAAAGATCTCAGGAGTCGTAATACTTTCCGCCGATCGTCACCGGTCGGACGCCTACAAAATCGACAGCGGTATCGATGGAATGTATCCGCTCTACGAGTGTCAGTCATCAAGATTGACAAACCAGCATGTGCACGGACTTATCAAACATGCCCTATTCGGCTACAACAAGAAACAATCATTCGGCCGAGTCGACTTTGACCTCACCGCTCAAGATCCTACTTTCAGGTATACAATCATAAGCATCGACGGGGAACCGGTTCATTCCCTTGAGCTCAAATTAAGCGAACTGCAGATCAGGTAAAATCAAGGTAGAACCGAATCGATTTCAGTTCCATTTTAAAGACGCCAGAAAACATCGTGCGGCTCGAGTAATCCGAATCAAACTACAATGAAAAAATGACTAATGAATAAAGAAAGGTTTTGCCTCTTCCGACCAACCTACTGCAAAGTTCTTCGAAATTAATATTATGAAACCACCTATTGTACTTCTCATTTGCACAACTTTTCTTGCATGCCTAAATTTTGCTTTTTCCCAGCTTAAGGATGGTCAACCGAACATCATTCTCATCATGGCCGACGATATGGGCTACGAAGCCTTATCCTCTAACGGCAGCGAATCCTGCCAATCGCCCAATCTGGACAAATTGGCCAAGGGAGGCATCCGTTTCACCAACTGTTTTTCCAACCCCATCTGCACGCCCTCCCGAACCAAAATTATGACAGGGCAATATAATGTCCGAAACTATGTGAAGTTTGGGATGCTGGACCGTGGACAGACCACATTCGCTCACCAGCTCAAGCAAGCTGGTTACAAGACAGCTATCGCTGGCAAGTGGCAATTGGGAAATCAACCGGATTCGCCCCAGCATTTCGGCTTCGAAAAATCCTGCCTCTGGCAGCATACACGAGGTGGACGATCCAATGAAAACGGAAAAAGAATCGACCGGCGCTTCGTTAACCCGATGCTTGAATTCAACGGAAAAGAAAAGGATTTCATATCCGGCGAATACGGTCCGCAGGTCTGTACAGATTTCGTTTGTGACTTTATCGACGAAAATAAAAAAAGACCATTCCTTGTCTACTATCCGATGATTCTTACCCATTGTCCTTTTGATCCCACGCCCGACTCCACCGATTGGGATCCGAAGAGACTTGGTTCGACAACCTACAAGGGGGACAAAAATGATCCACAACGTCACTTCATCGACATGGTAAATTTCGCCGATAAAATGGTTGGGCAAATCATCAAGCAGCTCGAAAAATCAGGGGTTCGAGAAAACACCATCCTCATCTTCACAGGAGATAATGGAACCGATAAACCCATCGTAACACCATGGAAAGGCACGGAAGTCGTGGGCGGTAAAGGATCCATGAGTGACACCGGCACCCGCGTTCCCTTAATTGTTAACTGGCC
>CALBIN010000419.1 GCA_937893275.1 uncultured Opitutia bacterium
CCACCGAGCATGTGATGAATATAAATCAAATTTCTAGAAAGAGGCAGGATTGCTTGTCGCTTATTACCCTAGAGAAGCTTTTATCCGTCTTTCGAAACTTTAGGAATAGCGTTATCGAGCAGACCTTTAATCGAAACGAAATGCGGAATGTGATAGCTGATGCAGTGCAGTTGACCATGATCAAAGACCAACTTGTCGCAGTTGATGCGTTTGACGCTCCATCCAGGCAATAAGGAGCGGTACACCGCTTCGGCACGATCTTCGATGGCAGGGTCTACGTCAGCATACGAAGGCATCAAAAGTACGCCATTGGCCATAATGACGTTAGTGTACGAGCGCCAGTCGTCACCTAGCCTTGGTGGCATGGGAATGCGAACGACCTTAATCGGGCCGGAAGAAGTTGTTATCTTCGAAATGTATTCAGCGTTTTTGTCGAGGACAGCGCGATTTTCGGGATCACCCGAGCGGGTAATCTCTCCGACTACAGCGAGGTTTTTGCCCAGCATCGACATGAACATGTCAACGTGTCCATTTGGCTCCTCTTGAAGCGCTCCAACCGCAAAGACTGCTCTGACTCCCAAATAGTCGTCAAACATGCTCATTAATTGTTTTTGGGTATAATGTTCTTTTTGGTTGAGTTCCAAGGTCTTGGGTGTTGTGAACAACATCCCATCGCCGTTGCTCAACATATTGCCACCTTCAAGCAACAGAGGAACGGATCTGGCGGGAAGACCTAGTAAGCGAGCCAACTCAAGACCCATCAGTTCATCCTGCTTACGGTCTTCGCGCATATCACGGGTTTGGTATTTACCATCGACTACGACGGCGGTATCATCGTCGTAACGCACAATGCAGGGAGCGTAGTCGCGGATCCACATGGTGTTGCCCGGAAGGACAAGAAAACGCATGGCGTCTGCAGGCAAACCGTTGCTTCTCATTAGTTCGGCGCCTCGCTTGGCTTGGGCTTGGCTGTTAACTACCCCGAAAAGCGGAACTCGGCGATTAATGGCTCTGGCGATATCAAGGTAGAGCTTCGGCGTGAGGTGGAGACGTCCTTGGCAGCCAATGAGAATCGCCGATTGCTTGCGAAACTCGGCAGCAGGGAAATAATCCTCAGGTTGAGAAAGCGTAGGCGAAGTTCTCGTCGGCGGACCGGAGGACTTTGTAGAAGCAATCTCAGCCCCCGCCATGACTTGCTTGACGGGCAACAAATAACGAGACCCCCAGTAGGAACCGCTTAAAAAAACCATCAAAGCGAAGACGGCGAACCCGTAACGCTTGGCAAAGAGGTCGCGAACAAGGCGGAGCGACAGTTTGACGAATCCTGTAGATTGAGTCTTTCGAAAATCCTCTTCAGGGACTTTTTCGGCAACAGGCTTGTAGTTTCCCGTGGAACGGGAAACAGAACGGGCTTTCTTTTTACTCATGACCGAACTCGTCGGAAAACGCAGTCCAAGACTCCGCCCCTAATCAGTTCCTTCTCGCCCAAAGCCTTCAGGGCATTGGAAGAGCAACCCGCCGTTAAAGAAACCTGCCACCAAGCATTTTTCGAGTTCGTATTCATTAAAGATTCGAGCAATTATACAATTTCATTCTAGTTCCACTTGAAAGCACACAAGGAAAATTCATCCGTAATCATTGCCAGCCACAATGACAATAAGAAGAACAATAGAAAAATGCCTCAATTTTAGGACATTTACTTCTGGAAATTCTTCACCAGCCCATAGAATGAGCCTGATCGAACGACCTTCAGTGCATTTCCACCGAGCACGCACCCAAACCACCACGATAGTAGTTGAAGCGAACGTTCGGGTGTTCGGCCAGAAGCGACATCGGAACGGCGCTGTCGGCGATCCCCTTGGAAATCATCAAGGCGGTCAGGCGTTGCCCGAGCGGGTTGTCGTGCGTGCCCGCCTGCCAAATGGAGACCCGTTCCGCCAGCCAAGTTTCTTGCGGTCCGACCGTAATCGCCTGTTGGGGAACCATGGTGACGTTTCCGCCACCAGACGTACGGGCGTTCTGTGAAAGGGTAATGGGATGCAATTCGACGACGCGGGTGGCCAGCTTGCGGTATTCTTCCGGACTCGGTGGTTCGTCCGCATAGGCGCCGTCGCGACGAAAGGGATCGTTGAACGCCCAATGCTTTACGTCCCCCTGCCCTCCCTGCATGACTATGCAGCGGGCACCATCCCAGCTCTCGCGGAATGCGGAAACATCCGCCTTCGGGAAATGAAGATTTTGCTCGGGTGGGCGAAGATCCTCACGGATACGATCGAAGCACAATTCGCGATCCGCCTTTTCGAAGGAAAGAGGGTGAGCCACCG
>CALBIN010000420.1 GCA_937893275.1 uncultured Opitutia bacterium
TTTTAGCAGAAGAGGTTGGAGTAAGATTGCATGGCCTCTTTTAAAAATGGAAAGGACCATTGTCTCGAGCTTTGACTAATGGCGAGAAATTCGACAAAAAAACTGACTTACATGCAAAAAGCTTTTCTATCTTTTATATTAGCCATCGGAGTCTCTCTAGCGGCAATCCACACCAAGGCTCAAGAAACCGAGGGGGCTCTTGCTCCCCTGATCGTTACCGCCACTCGCAACGAATCTTCAATCGGCGATACTCCCTACGCAATAGTGGTTAGTGGGCAAGCGGACATACACCGCAAAGCTTTTAGAACATTGCCACAAGTTTTTCGTGAAGTCCCTGGTGCAATGGTTCAAGAAACTTCGCCCGGTCAAGGATCTCCCTACTTAAGGGGATTTACAGGATTCCGCAACCTGATGCTAATAGACGGCGTGAGATTGAACAATTCGGTATTCCGCTCGGGACCAAACCAATACTGGAGCACCATTGACGTTCTTGGCGTCGACCATATCGAAATCGTGAAGGGCCCAAAGTCGTCCCTCTACGGTTCTGATGCGATCGGCGGAACCGCGCAAGTATTTACGAAAGATCCGTTTACGGGAGCCAAAGACGGGAACGGATTCTTTTTGAGCCGCTTTTCTTCCGCCCGGCGGTCCACTGTCGGAAGGATAGAAACAGCTAACCTAATCGGGACGAAATCCGCCTTTGTCGCGGGGCTTTCGGGAAAGAGATTTGGCGACCTTGAAGGCGGTCGCGATATCGGACGACAAACGGGCGTCGGGTACGATGAATACGACGGTGACCTCAAGTTCGTCCACCGGTTCGGGGACTCCGCCACCCTCACGCTCCTTCATCAGCGCGTTCGCCAAAACAACGTGCCACGAACCCACAAGACCATTCATGCGAAAAGCTGGGAAGGCACAAGCGTGGGATCGGACCTAAGGCGTGAACTTGATCAAGAACGGACACTTTCCTATCTCCGTCTAGACGCCGAGGATTGGGGTTTGTGGGCCGACGAAGCCCGTGTCATTCTCTCTTGGCAGGAGCAGGACGAGGTTCGAGACCGCATCAAATCAAACGGCTCAAATCAACTACAGGGATTTCAAGTTAGCACTTTGGGAACCACAATCCAACTGTCCAAGGGCGACGAAGAAGACCGCTGGACCTATGGGGCGGAATACTACCACGACAAGATCGACTCCTTTTCCAGTTCAAACTCGATTCAGGGTCCCGTGGCGGACGATGCCTCCTACGACCTCATCGACCTCTTCGCTCAGCGAGAGACCCTCCTCCCGGCAGACTTTTGCCTCATCGCAGGCGCCCGCTTTTCACACGCAGCTGCCGATGCCGGAAGCGTCCAAGACCCCATCAGTGGGCTCAAAACTTCACTGGAGGACGACTGGAACGCCTTCGTCGGCAGCCTGCGATTGACCGTACCGACCGAGACGGCAACTTGGTTCACTGGATTCTCGCAAGGGTTTCGAGCTCCCAATCTTTCCGACCTCACTCGCTTAGACTCAGCCCGCACCAACGAAATCGAGACCCCATCACCCAATCTACAACCCGAGCGGTTCCTCACCAGTGAGTTGGGTTTCAGGAAAACCGGTGACGGTGGTTCTATAGAAATTACATTGTTTCACACTTGGATTGATGACCTCATCACCCGTTCGCCGACTGGCGATATAATCGATGGCGAGAACGAAGTTACAAAACGCAATTCGGGTGACGGTTGGGTTGCCGGTGCCGAAATGGTTGGCGAGATGTCGCTATCGAGCTCTTGGAGCCTATACGGTCATCTTGCATGGCTTCAGGGTGAAGCCTACGTGTATCCCAATTCCAACCTTTCCGACCGTCGCAGCGAATATCTCGACAGGCTAATGCCTCTCATGGGAGAGGGGGGCTTGGCTTGGGAACGAGAAGGTTCTCCTTGGTGGGGTACATTTTCATGCCGCTTTGCCAGCGAAGCCGACAAGCTCTCCACCCGTGACATTGCAGACACTTCCCGCATACCCGACGGCGGCACTCCTAGCTATGCGGTTCTGGATTTGCAAACAGGTCGTACTTTCGCTCAAGCGACTGAGGTGGTCGTGCTTGTGGAAAACCTTCTGAACGAAGATTACCGCGTACATGGTTCGGGGACCAACGAAGCAGGGCGGAATTTCATTCTTTCCGTCAGGTCTTCATTCTAAGAATTGCAAATTATATCTACCCAAAACCCGTAGGAGGTCTCATGAAAAGTTACCTGTCGAGGAGAGAAAGTTTCTTGAAACAAAGCGTGTCACGTGACAGTTATATAGAGTAAGGAACAATTATATTATGATTAAAAAAC
>CALBIN010000421.1 GCA_937893275.1 uncultured Opitutia bacterium
TCGACAAGGATGGAGACGGCAAGCTCAACGAAGAAGAAAGAGCCGCTCTTCGCGAAGAAGGCCAAAAACGTCGCAAGGAAATAACAGCAAAATTCGACAAGGATGGAGACGGCAAGCTCAACGAAGAAGAGCGAAAGGCAGCCGGCGCGGAAATGAGGAAAAGCCGAGGAGGTCGACCAGGAGGCGATGCCGGCAAACCAGGCAGACGACCAGGCAAACGACAAGCACCCGGAGAAGGTGGCGAGCGTCCCAAGGGTGGCAAACGTCCCGGCAAAAAGGGAACGACGGAGAAAGAGAAATAATCTTCAAAGTCACTTTTCAAAGAGGAGGCGTGGGGTTCAGTGAACTCCACGCCTTCTTTTGTTTCGGATATCCTTTGCCGACTGTAAAAGCTAATGAGATTCATTCTTTTCCCAAACTGATATTCGATGTATGATTGAATCTAATTTTTCATGACAACTGAAAACATAGAGAGACTGGTAAGCGAATTAGCACAAAGGGCCCGCAAGGCTTCGTTCATCTTAGGGATTCTGTCCGCAGAGAAGAAAAACGCCGCGCTTGAGAGTATCGCTCTCTTGATTGAAAAACGAGCTGCAACGCTGATCCGAAAAAACGAACTCGACCTTGATGCGGGCCAGAAAAATGGTCTTTCTGACGCCTTAATCGACAGACTACGACTAACACCCGAACGAATTGCGGGAATGGTTGAAGGCGTACGACAAGTCGCCGCCCTACCCGACCCCGTAGGCCAAATCATCGAAAGCTCGGTCCGGCCCAACGGCCTAGACATTCGTAAAGTTAGCGTACCGATAGGTGTTATCGGCATTATTTACGAGTCCAGACCGAATGTCACCATCGACTGCGCCGCACTCTGTCTGAAGTCAGGTAATGCCTCTATACTTCGTGGAGGAAAGGAAGCCTTTCATTCCAATTCAGCCTTGGCAGAGCTGGTACAAGATGCCCTAAGAGAAACGGATGTCCCGCAAGACGCTGTCCTTTTAATTCCCACCACGGATCGCAAAGCCCTCAACCACTTGCTCAAGCAGCACGAAAATATACACTGCATTATTCCTCGAGGAGGCGAAGCCCTCATTCGGTTCGTCACCGAACACAGTCGAATCCCCGTGATCAAACACTACAAGGGTGTCTGCAACCTGTACGTCGACTCTAAAGCCAACCTCGATCTAGCACGAAAAATAGCGATAACGGCCAAGTGCGGACGCCCGGGAGTGTGCAACGCCATCGAGAATCTAATAGTACATCGTGAGATAGCCTCCGAGTTCCTACCGAAAACCATCGATGCTCTCGCAGAGGCAAACTGCGAAGTGCGAGCAGATTCCGAAACCCGCTCGATTCTCGCACATGCTCGACCTGATCTAACGATAGTAGAAGCCACCGAAGAAGACTTTCATGCCGAGTTCCTCGACCTCATTCTTTCCATAAAAGTCGTCGAATCATTAGAAGATGCCATCGATGCAGTAAACCGTTACGGTAGTGGTCACAGCGATGCCATAGTTACCACCGACGAACCTGCGGCCGAACGCTTTCTCGCAGCCATAGACACCTCCACGGTTTATTGGAACGCCAGTACCCGTTTCACCGACGGATTTGAGTTCGGTCTAGGTTCCGAAATCGGTATTTCCACCGATCGCCTTCACGCCCGCGGCCCCATGGGCTTAAGGGAACTGTGCACCTACAAATACCAAGTCCGAGGTAACGGACAGACCAAATAAATGAGTCATTCAATTTCGACTTTTTCTCCTCGCGGTCTCGCTCAGAGAATTGAAGAGGGCATTGTTCGCGTAATAGACGTACGCTCCCCTGGCGAGTTTCAAAAAGAACATATTCCAGACTCGGAAAACATTCCGCTCAGCTCTCTCGACGACGGAACCCTCGCTCAACTCAAAGCTTCGAAAAACGGCTTCCCAGTGTGCATAACTTGTCAATCAGGAGTTAGAGCAGAAAAGGCGGCAAAAAAAATGGCAGAGGAAGGAATGGGAAATATTTACTTGCTTGCGGGCGGGCTCGACAACTGGACACACGAAGGGATGCCCACTCAATGTGCAGGTAGAAAAGGCATACCTCTGGATCGTCAAGTGCGCATCACTATCGGCATTCTCGTGATAGCTGGTACTGCAGCCTACTATTTTACCGAAGACATACGCTGGCTCGCAGCACCCGCATTTTTTGGGGCCGGCCTAATATTTTCCGGCCTAACCGGGTTTTGCGGTCTCGCCCGCATACTGGCTATCTTGCCTTGGAATCGTTAAGAATGAGTAGCATTCTCATTCTCGGAGCCAAACTCGTAAACGAAGGAACGATCGAGGAAAGAGATGTTTTAGTCGATGCCACCGGCCGTATATCCCGAATAGAAAGCGACCTTTCGGCAGCAACGGCAGACGAAACGATCGATGCAGCAGGTCATTACCTTTTACCTGGTCTGATCGATGATCAAGTCCACTTTCGGGAACCCGGTCACACCCACAAAGGCACCATTGCTTCCGAATCGCGGGCTGCCGCGGCAGGTGGC
>CALBIN010000422.1 GCA_937893275.1 uncultured Opitutia bacterium
CTATGGGGTCTGACTTACTTCGTAAACGACGAGCAAGGGTTCGAGGAAATAAAAGGTACTTGTCGAGGTAACCAGCCCATTTTTTCCAATTGTCCGACGGGCAGAGCTTTCGGAGATGGTCTTTGGGGTGAATCTCCTCGATGTACATCTCATTTTTAGGGAACTGGGAGAGGAGCAACCCTGCAAACCGAATCATGCTCCGTTGTTGGTCTTCCCGGTAGTTGGTAAGGAGAAGAACTCGAATAGGCACCGCCATTAAGCAGGCTTCTTGGCTAAGGCTGCGGCAAGGCATAAACCACTGCCAAAAGCTGCAAATCCAAGATTGGTAGGCTGGCCTAGGGGGCTAAAAAGAATTACCGGGCCGGCAGCGCCAAATAAGAAAATGGGAAGGTAATGGTCTCTTTTAATGCAATTGATGCATATTTTTAGCAAATCTTTAGTAATCCAAATCCTCCACAGCACAAAAAGAATTCCTATCAGGAATCCATTTTCTAGAACGGGTCGCGACCAAGAAATTTCTGCAAAACCGAATTGGCCAGACAGCATTGCTCCAGCTCGTGTAGCAGTTCCAAGTCCGTTGCCCCAAAAGTCCGTGAATTGTGCGTAATAGTAGGGTGCGGAAATGATATCCCAATAACGTTTGAAATAAGCTTCGGTGGGGGTTCCTTCAACATTTGCCGCCTCTTCGAAGCGCAAACTAAGGAAACCAATTCCTTCCTTGAATAGATCTAGTTGTGTGTAAAGAAGGAACACAATGGCGGAAAAGCCAAAGACGGTCGCGGCGATTTTTCCGAATTCCTGAGGACGGAAGTAGGCAAGAAATCCAAAGCATGCAACGACTTGGAGAGATTCTGCAATTACCGCTCGGCTCCCTGCAGTTACCATAGCTAGGAATGTAGCTCCGGTTCCCAAGTATAGTAACCATTTTGGAAAAGTGTTCTTATGCAGAAACCCGTGAATGATGAATGCAACGGTGAAACAGTAGTAAAAAACGATCCCGCTGACGAAAGAGAAGGATCCGGATGCGCGTACTTTATCTCCTGAGGTCATCAACTGATGCCCGGTTCCTCCTGCTGCTACATTGAGGATGTCCGTCCTGTCAGCTTGGAATTGTTCCGCCACCACCCAAGTCATTGGGAGTGCTAACCACAGGAAAGCTTTGCCGAAATTGATCACATCCTTCCATTTTAGGACGCGGCCCATAATAAATATCAAGGGAATGTGCAATAGGTTGGTCCTTGCTCCATATGCAATTGCGTACGGATGTGCCTGATTGATGAGGAAGGACAGGACGATCGAAACCACTGTCCATTGGAAGAGGCGTTGCAAGTATTTGTTATTCAACGGGAATATTCCATGAGCGTAAGCGAGATAGTAGATCCAGATTGCGATTGGGTCGCGCACGATGAGGAGACCTTGTGAAAGACTAGGAAGGAACCATTTTCGAAGGGCGCCCTCCAAAATTAGAAGCAAAAAATAGACCCAGATGAGTTTACGTATGAAAGCATAGTCCACGACTTTGACTATGGCTCGCTTCCGGGGCATTGGAGTTCGTAAGCTTACGGTTTCCATGGTACTCATCAAATTTAAGTGTCAGTTCTTCCGCTTTTGTTTCGCAAGCAAAAGTTGATTATTTGCTGAGCATATTTCGTCCATGGATACGCTCTTGCTTTTTCTCGGCATAACTTCCTCATCTCGGGCAGTTCCGTTCGATGATCCCCAAACCATTCAATCTTTTCAGCCAAGGCTTGGGGTTTCCGAATGGGGACGAGGAATCCGGTCCTACCATCCTCGACCAAGTCCTCACCACCCGCATTTGGTGTAACCAACAGCGGAAGTCCGCATGACAAGGCTTCCTGTTGCACGAGGGCTCGACCCTCAACTATGGATGGCAACACGAGGATGTCATGTTTTTCCATCACCCTTCTTATTTGCTTGTTGGAGCAGGGCCCAATGTATTCGAAGTGAGCGTAATGAGTGCGATAAAAGCTCATCGGCATGGAAGGTTGTCCAAGTACGGTCAAGCTAATAGCTTTCGTTTTCAACTGGTTCATCGCTTCGAACAAATCAGCTAACCCCTTGCGTTGGCTCATAGATCCAACGAAGAGAAGTTTGAGATGACCTTTTGAGCGTCGCTCCGAAGCGTTTTCTAAATGTTTACTGCTTGGAGGACTCCCGAACGGGGCGACTTGGCAGGGTTTCACCTCTCTAATTTTCTTTGGGATGGAACGAAGTACGAATTCGCTTGGACAAGTAATGCAATCGGCGAGATGAAGTTCGGTTTCCTTGCGAGCGAGTTTGCTCTCCGGTTCGCGTGTACTTTCTAGGGTCGGTTCCCAGTCGGGTAGACGTTCGGCCTCTTCCGCGAGCAATCGGCGAACCGTTGCCCAATGGGCGATGGGCATTTCGTATGATCTTCTGATGCCAAGTTCTTTTGCCATCCGGAAACTCTCAACCGCGCCATCTTCATAAGCATGCAGGGAGAAACCTGGGTAACGATGAAGTTCTTTGGCGACTTTAAGGTCCAGGGATTCATAGGATAGGTCGGTGCGTCGGTTGCGTTGTTCTTGGGAACCATTTGACCCGCCGAATAGTCTACTTGCTTCCGGCAACCATTGTCGGCTGATTTTTTTGTCAGGTATGGAATACATGCGACGTTTTGCTAAGGAGGAAACTATGCGACCGGCATCCTTTCCTGTTCCAATCGTCGTGAAAAACTTGGCAAGTAGCTTTTCCTTTTCCAATTGTTCCAGCAAGGCACGAACAAATGTATTTCCAGTGGGATGCGACAGAACAAACTTAGTTATTGTGTTCATTCCTTAGCCAACCGTCTTTTGGACCATTGATATATGGGGCGCTCTATCCAATGATAAAAAACACTAGCCAATAAGCATACAGGAATTAAGTAGGCTAGAGACACTAAGAAATTGGCGGGTTTTTCTCCAAACTGCTCTTTGTGGAGGTAGCCGAAGAGCTTGAACAAGGGAAAATGAAGGAGGTAAAGGGAGAAGGAGATTTTCCCTAGCCAAGCAAGCCCATCGAGAACTTTTTGAATGGGCAGGTTGGTGACCCATTGTTGATGGGCCAGACAAAAGATGAATAAAAAAAGATAAAAATCAATCCAGAGAAAGTATTGAATCCAAGAATCCCAGTGGTGAAGAAGGCTAGCAAGAGCTAATGATAGAGTGATCCCTCCCGCAGGCAACAAAAGTTTTAACGGAATGGTCGAGAGCTTTCCATCGCGGTGCAACTGTGCCACCCATGCACCCAGCAACCAAGCCGGCCAAAAAAAAAGTGAAGTGAATGAAGGCCATGATGTTCCTTGATAATTCAAGAAAACGCTCCAACCGCACAGACCGAAGGCTAAGGCACAAAGAGTCCAAGATCGGAGTTGAGAAAAAAAGCAAAAGGCAAGTGGATAGAG
>CALBIN010000423.1 GCA_937893275.1 uncultured Opitutia bacterium
CCTGCAACCGAACCACCTCCGCCATTTTGTGCGTCTTGACGTGTGGGCGCAGACGCAAAACATCACCGCCCACCATGTCCAGCATACGATCGACATTAGCCTCAACACGTTTCGGGAAAACCAACAAAGAAGGCGAAGGTATCGCCTCCAAATTACTGATATCGGCAGTCTTTATGGGGTTCATGCAAAAGGGATTCTTTGGCAATGAGCCCCAGTCACTCAGACCTAGAAACCTGCTTCCTCAGGGGGCAAGCAACTGCTCGAGCAGTTCTAGGTTTCGCTTTGCCATAACATCCCCGCCTGCAGCCGCCATGCGCAGCCACTTCGCCGCTTCCACCCTGTCTTTGGCTACACCTTTACCGCGAAGATAAATGATTCCGAGGTAACGGGCGGCTTCAACGTCGCCCCCGTTGGCAGCAATCACAAAATTGCTTCGAGCGGCGGTATAGTCCACGGGAATACCAATCCCGGAATAATGGCGCTTGGCCAACTCGCAGGACTCCGCAGCTGAAGTTGATAGGGGGTCGGGAAAGGAGGGCGTGGGTGAAGGAGCCGGCGGCGTGGGAGTGGGTGTCGTTGGCGGTGGTGGGGCAACGGGAACGAAAGTTGTTTCAGCGGGAGAGGGAGCGCGTGGAATATAGGTTGGGGTGGTAGTCGTAACGCCGGGACCCGGTGCGGACGGCAGGGGCGGTGGAGAGGGAGGAAAGTTACCGGAAGAGCGAGGAGGTGGCGGTGGTGGCGGAACACCCGTTTCCACAGGTTCGGGAACATCGGATGAAGTGGCGACCAAAGCGCCTGACTCGCCCAATGCTTGAATCTCCAGAATTTTATCTTCGGCCCCGGGTTCCTTTACGGCGGCAGCCCGACGGGCGTATATCGAAGCAAGATCAAGGTCTACGGGAGTAGCCAAACCGCCGGCATAGAAGTGAGACGTGAGAATCATGGAACTACCGTGCCCGAGGTCGGCGGCTTTACGAAAATGAACAAGTGCAGTCCCGAGATCCTTAGGTACAGCCTTACCATTGGAGTAGAAAACTCCCATATAATTGTGAGCTCCGGGAAGGTTTATGGAAACCGCCTGCCGGACCAGAGCAAGCCCTCCTTCCATGTCTTTGGCCGCAAGCATACCCTCCACCTTCAATATTCCTAGCTGCAAAACAGAGGGCATATAACCGGCGTTAATGGCAACTTGGTGATGCCTTGCAGCCAGTTCAAGATCCGGAATCATCCTCGGGCGAAGTTCGTCGGATGTTAAAATCATGCCGAGGGCATAACAGGCGATTGGGTCACCCGATAGAGCCGTCCTCACAAGCTCTCCTTTTCTGTCACCAAATGCGGCCAAAAAATACTTACCGGGAGTGGCCGAGTCGGCTTCCAGCATTGGATTTTGAGACAGGTAGCCCATTGCAAAGTAACCTATCGGATGTTTTTGAGAGGCAGATTGACGAGCCCACTTCTCGGCTTCGATAATTGATATGGGGAAGCCCTTGTCTCCATTTGCTAGGGCAATGGCCAAAGCCGCTTGCGCATAGGCATCTCCGCTCTCGGCCAACTGTCGCAATGCAGCTGACGAAGCCTTTGACAGTTCCACGCCAGTAGCGCCAAAAGACAAATTCAATCCCCAAGAAAAAAAGAATATCGGGGCTAAAATCAAACGACTGAAGCTATAATACGTCATGGTTTGAAAATCGAAAGACTTGGCGCTACAGCCACGAAAGCAAGCCGTTTATTCGACAAGAACCGCCAAGGTATTTCATAAAGGGTTGATATTGTGGCTGAAAGGGATAAGAGTAACGATGTAATAAATAAGGTTCATTTCATAATTCCCGAATCTTTGCGAAACGAAAAATGACCGACTTCGACTCAGAAAGAGTGACCATTCGGAATCCCGGGAGGGAACTGATTCGTCAATTCGTCATCCATGCCGAAAACAAGGTAGGGTGGTTAAACGACATGGTAAGCAAGCTGAATTCAGCCGATGTGCACGTCATGGCCATATCGGTCTTGGACACTACCGACAGCGCCCTAGTTCGAATGGTTACCAATTATCCCGACGAAACGCGTGAAATCCTTCGCCGACTCGGAATAACCCACTCGGAACGCAAAATCGTAGCGGTTGAAATACCAAACGAGGGTTCCCTCAAGCACGTCACCTCGGCACTGCTGCAAGCGGAAATCAACATTCATTACGTCTACCCCTTTCTCACTTGGCCGAACGACAGGCCGGTACTTGCAATCGGGCTTGAGGACGAAGACGTGGCCATCGACGTGTTGACCCGAAACAATCTTCGCGTTCTTTCGCAAGAAGACTTGGCCCGATAGAGTAAATGGTGGTTGGTTCTCCCTACCCGATCCCGAGATTCATGGGTTTGCCAATCAATCGTAGAGGAAAAACTTGCGAGAGGAAGTCCGGAAGAGTTGAGAGGACCGGTTCCATTCACGAAGAAACTTGTCGGGATCGGAAGCTGCACCCTTGGTGGACAGTTCACTCCACCAGGCGGATGACCCGACATGCTTGTTGAACAGTTTGGATTGAGCTTCGGCAGCTTGGGAAAATGGCTGGGGACTCTCCCACTTGGCGGAAAGCTTCATCATGTGAAAGGCAAGAGCCGTGGGACGCCATTTTCTCCAATCGCTGACAACGAGATAGACTCCGGAAACCGATTTCCCCTTGGAATTCACAACGGTCTTTAGCTGATACTTCAAACCCGGCAAACGCAAGGCTTCGAGCTCTCTCTTTATTTCAGCCGGGGAACGCCCTTCGAAAGTGAGGAACCGGAAGGGATGCGGCGTACCGATCCCATGACGAAATTTTCCGAGCTGGGCACCCAGACCAGTCATCGGGTAACCGGCCACGGAATCAAGAGTTGGAATATTCGGGGAAGTAGGCACCCACTTGAGGCCGGTTTGGGGCCATGTCATGGAGCGTTTCCATCCGATCATCGGCACTACGGTAAGTTTACCTTTGCGCCTTGCTCCTGCCTCTGTTTTCAGGACCCCGGGAGTTTTTTTGGAGAAAAGAGCGAGTTCGCCAATAGTAAGACCGTGAACAAAAGGTACTTGAAAGGCTCCCACGTAGCTCATCCACTTTTCATCCATGGGAGGACCGTCCACCAACAATCCACCGAGAGGGTTCGGCCTATCCAGCACAATCACTTCCACCCCATTCTCGAAGCAAGCCTCCATCGCGTATCGCATGCAGCTCACATATGTATAACATCGTACCCCAACGTCTTGGAGATCAACCACCAAGGCATCGATCTTTCGCAACATCACCGAGGAGGGTTTCCGGTATTTTCCGTATAAGGAGAAAACAGGCAGGCCCGTGCGTGAGTCAATCTTGTCGTCCACGGGAACTGCCGCCTTTTCGTCGCCGTAGATACCATGCTCCGGACCGAACAAGGCGACTAGATTAACATTCGATTGCCGACGCAGCACTTCAACCGTGCTTTGCCCTGCGGCATTCTTTCCTGCCGGATGCGTGAGCAACCCGACCCGTTTTCCTTGAAGAACTCGGAACTTGGTTCGTTCGAGATGGTCGATTCCAAGACCGATCTTCGAAGCCCCGCTAAGCGGTGACATACAGACGGTAAAGAAAACCAACAAACAAAAGGATAACCCCACCCCGTTTTTCACACCTTTGCTCTTACTCATTATTTATTAATGCTCCGTTCCCATCTAGGTTTTGCTATTCTTATTTGAAGAGGCGTAGGGCCCCTTTGACCATTTGGCGAGCCATTTGTAGGCAACCGCCATCACGAGGCCAATGAAAGAGCCCAAAGCGAGACCACCGAGCATCATGGGAGGGAAGGTATCGAGCAAAACCCTAATATCCCCCAGTTCGAAATGAGCCCAGTCATAGTCGGATTGAAGCAGGGGATTTGGTTCGGGAGCGATGCCGAACAATTCCATCATAGCCATACCGATTTTATAGTCGGCGTAATAAATAGGCCCCATAGTGAAGGGATTTGAGACCCACTGAACAGCAACGATAACCGGAAGATTTGCCCGGAACCAAAGTGCGATAAAAAAGACGATTAGCATCTGTATCCCAACCAAAGGCATAAAGGCGACGATCAGTCCGAGGAACAAGGCGATGACCATTTCTCGAGAACGGAAAGACCACAAGAACGAGCGGCGGTGAGCCATGCCGGAAAACCATTTGAGCACGGGGTAACGATGAAGATTCGATCGACGAGGCAGAGGTCGCATCCATTTCTTGAGACGGCGAATACGGCGCCGGCGATCCTCTAACCTGATAGTTTCGTCTTCTTTCACTGCTTCGTCCACTCTTTCTCTTGGACCAAGTTTTGCAAGGTTTGCTCGAAAAATTCTCCGGTTCGCCTCAAATTTTCTTCCAAGGAAAGCTCAGATCGTCCGATCGGATGAAAAAAAACACTTGGAAAAACTTCCCTGACCTCTCGGCAGACCTCCTCGGGAACAGCACCCGCTAAAATAAACACCGGCCGACCTGCTCGATGCGCCAACTCCAAAATCTTTCCCGGACCTTTGCCACGGAGGGAAGTCGAGTCGAACCTACCCTCACCGGTCAGAATGACCTCGGCGTCATTAATTTTCTCTTCTAGTTGCAACCAAGCGGCGACAAGTGGAAAACCCTGCACGAAACATCCACCGCAAGTCACGCCAAGCCCGAACCCGATACCACCGGCAGCCCCGGCTCCGGGCGTGGTCAGCATGTCCTCTTGCACCCCAAACTCATCCGACAGCATGGATGCCATCCTCGCCATTTCGGAATCCATTCGCAGTATGTCCTCGGCAAGCAACCCTTTTTGAGGACCGTAAGAGGCGGCAGCGCCTGAAGAACCAAGAAGTGGATTGTCTACGTCGCAGGCGATTCTCAAGGGAGGCAACTCCGGCAATGCCCCGGAAACGCGGGCAATCCTTGGCCATTCGGCAGGACAGGCATTATCGATTTCAGCATCTTCAGAATCAAAAAACCGCAAGCCGAGAGCTCGCAATGCTCCAATACCCAAATCGTTTGTGGCGCTTCCACCGATGCCAAGCAATATGGCGGCAGCGCCTTCCTTGGCAGCATGCAGAATAAGTTCCCCCACGCCAAAGGTAGAAGACGACCAAGGATCTCGCAAAGGAACGGGCACTTGCTCCAATCCTGCCGCCGAAGCCATTTCCAAAATCGCGACTTCGCCCACGGAGGGAAGATTCGCCAACTCTCGCACTTCAGGAGATAAAAGACCCAGTTCGACATAGCCGATGCGAGCGTCTACGGGTGTTCCAAGAGGTCCTTCGACGATATAGCTACTGAATCGCCCACCAACCGCGCCAGTTAGGATATCACAAAATCCTTCGCCACCGTCGGTTAGCGGGATCTCGGATACTCGTACGTTTGGCAAGCTGGACTCGAGCGTTTCACGAGCAAGACGGCAAACATCGCCCGCACTCAAGGTATCCTTGAACTTATCGAAGGCGGCGAGAAAGCGCATGCCCGGAGGACTAACGAATTTCTTTATCGGTCAATTCGTCGATCACCTTGAAATTCTCGACGTGAAAGGATTCCGAAGCCTCGAACGTCAAGGTGATGTCGTAATTTCGCTCCAAGAGACCAATCAACGAAGCATCCGGACCGCGTAAGCGGCGCAAAGAGCTGGGATGCATATAAACCTTGAACTTGACGTCTCGACGAGCGAGATCGTCAGTCTTGACCTGTCGGACGGCGCTTATGATACGACGCTGAATTTCTATACTCACGGAACGAGACGACTTTACGATTCCTCGACCGCTGCAATAGTGACAGTCGTCGTAAATCCCACTGGTATTGCTCTCCTCATGTCGCTGGCGTGTGATTTGCATGATCCCAAGTTGGGAGATGGGGAGGATATTGTGCTTTGCCTTGTCGTCAGCCATGGAGGCTTTCATTCGTTGGTGGACCTTGCGTTGATCCCCCTTGTTTTTCATATCGATGAAGTCGATGATGACAAGACCTCCGAGGTTGCGAAGTCGCAATTGCCGAGCTACCTCAACGCCCGCCTCGATATTAGCTTGGAGAATAAAGTTTTTTCCATCCTTGCGATCGACCTTGTGGCTACCTGTATTCACGTCGATGGAGACCAAAGCTTCGGTCTCCTCGATGACGATTTCTCCGCCCGAAGGGAGAGGCACCTTGCGCATGAAGGTCTGCTCAATCTGTCGTTCGACGCTAAAGCGTTCGAAAATTGGGATTTCCTCGTCAAAATGATTGATTTTGGACTTTGACTTGGGAGAAATCTTCTGTACGGACTCAATAAGTCGGTCATAGTCTTCCTTCTTGTCGACCTGGACCCGATCGACGTCTTCGGTCAGAAAATCGCGAGCGGTCAACCCAATGAGATCAGGTTCCTGATACAGATAAGCGGGCCCTCTAACCGTCTTCATTTTAGCTTCAATCTCATCCCACTGTTGCAACAGAAGTTGCAAATCGCGGTCAAAGAACTTCTCGGGTTTGCTTTCTCCAACGGTTCTAATGATAACGCCCATTCCCTCGCGGAGAGAAAGATTGGTGATTATACGCTTGAGACGGTTGCGCTCTGTCCTGTCGTCGATCTTGCGGGAGATGCCGCACTGGCCACCATAGGGCATGAGCACGAGAAATCGGCCCGCAAGAGCCAAGTTCGTAGTGGTGCGTGGACCCTTGGTGCCAATTGGACCCTTGGTGATCTGCACCACAATCTCAGAACCGATAGGAAACACCTTTGGAATGTCCTTTATTGACTTGGCTTCGGTTCGACCACTGTTCTTCCCCTTGTTTTCACGAACAATTTCTAGGTCGGGATCGTTGTTGCCTGCGCCGGGCAGCATGTCCCAATAGTGAAGGAAGGCATTCTTGTCTTGACCGATATCCACGAAGGCGGCCTTCAGTCCCGCCTCCAAGTTCTGGACCTTCCCTTTGAAGATAGCCCCAACCATACGATCCTCTTCCTTGCGTTCGACGCTGAAGTCGTCGAGCACACCATTCTGAAGAAGAGCCACCCGACGTTCGAGGGCCTCGGAATTGATGATGATTTCCTTGTAATCCTTTTGCCCGTCGTCGCGACGGAAAAAAGACAGGATGCGCTCACGTATGGGCCGATTCGCGGCCCTTTCCTGCGCTTCCTTGCGCAGGTCTCCTTTATCTATGAGTTGAGGCTCGGGTTCCTCGGGAGCTTCCTTTAGTTGATCCTCAAGGGATGCATCGGAGACAGTAGTCTCGACGTTTTGGGACTTGCGGTGCTTCCGGTGGTTATGCCGGCGCTTAGTTTTTCTAGCCATGTCGATTGAACGATTTCGGAATCCACGGCCCACGACGAGGAGCTCGATTTCACCTGCGGCAGAAATGCTTTGGGCAAACTCATCGAAACTCCTTCCTGTGGCGATACACGCTCTGGACTAACCCCATCAGGATGCAGCAGCTAACGAGGAAAGATCCACCGTAGCTGAGGAAGGGCAAAGGCAAACCCGTAATGGGTGTAATGCCTAAGGTCATGCCGACATTGACGAAGACGTGAGTCATCAACAATGCCGCCGCCCCGGTAGCCAACATGGCACCGAAACGGTCGCTCGCCCGGCCGGCCACCAAAAGGCAGCCCATAATCACCACGGCGAATAGACCCAGCGCAAGAAGTCCTCCCGCGAAACCGGCCTCCTCGGCCAGTACCGCAAAGATGAAATCATTATGGCCGACGGCAGAGGGCAAGTAACCCAATTTGGCTTGCATGCCGTCTCCAAGGCCTTTGCCTCCAAGTCCCCCAGTAGCCACGGCGATCAGAGCTTGGATACGATTCCAATTGGCTCCTACTCCACCGCGATCCACCACCTCGGGAGCGAGGAAGGTCAGAATGCGTTTGCGCTGGTAATCCTTTAGCGGCAGAAGCGAAGTGTCCTCATAAGCGAGTACGGTATCGTCAGGTCGCGGATTCTCAGTTTTGAATTGATAGTAACGGTATACGTCGAACCCAACCACGCCCAAAGCCACCACAAATAGAACAAATGTGCCGACAAAGAAACGCGAAGGAATTTTCGCAACGTATAAAAGAGAAAATAGCATAGGTGGAAATACAAGGGTTGATCCTAAGTCCGGTTGCATGAAAATCAAGAACATAGGAAGGATAAAACAAAGGGTCACTTTGCCGATGCCTTTCATCGATTCCCGAAGAGTCCCGACTTCAGATCGAGCTAAAATACTGGCACCCAAGACAAGTGTTGCCAACTTGGCCAACTCTGCGGGCTGAATTTTAAAGATTTTAAGATCGATCCAACGTTTGGCTCCGTAGATCTCCGGACCGAGAAAAACCATACACAACGCAAGCAGACCCAGTCCATAAAGGTAGTGGGCATAACGCATCCAGAAATGATAGTTGATCAGGGACATGGCGGCATAGGATGAGACCCCGACCAACACCCAGATGATCTGCATGCGCCATAACTCTCCTCCGACATAGGCTTGAGCCGAGCGGATAAAAAGTACACTCATACCGCAAAGCAAAAGTAAACAGATCGGAGTAATCCAATCGCTTCTGTTTTCCTTCGGAAGCGACAATTGGGGCGAACCCCGACCGCCCTCAGTGAAAGGAAATTTCTCCGTCCGGCTCAAATTCTTAACTTCAGGAAACCTGATCTCCTAGCAAGGTTGTAACGATCTCACGCCATTCCTGATCCAAACTATCGTCGGCACCCTTGGCTGGTTTCCCGGCTCGCGAGTACCAATATCGGGCGTTCCCGATATCTCCTTCCACCCTGTGCAGGTAGGCGTGAACCCAAGAACCATTCGATTCGTGTATATCTTGGGCCACCTCATGAGAAGCATCCCAACGACCTTTCTTAGCAAGCCAAAGAGACAGAACCAGAGGGTTCAATCCAGCGGGCGGATCAACATCGGATTCCACCGAAAGAAGCAATTCATCCACATTTTTCACTAATTTGTAAGTAAAACACGATGACTGGAGGAGCAAGCCCGTTCACACCGACAAGCGTCGCCATCGAGTACCGTAAGAAATCCCATACTGAAACTTCCGCTCATGCTCTCGAAGCAAAAAAGGCAAATCGATTTCAATTTCCAATCTGAAATTGGGCGAAAGAACCTCCTTTAAGACCTCTGCGGAATCCTTGCCTGAAAGTCGGCCACCCAACCACTTGTCCATTGGCGTGAATTCTTCCAACCAAGTGAAGGGCGTGGCCAAAAGCAATTGTCCACCCGGTCGAACAAGCTCAGGCAAACGCTCGATCAAAGCCATGGGGTCGGGTAACCTGCAAAGCAAGTTTGCGGCATGAACGACGTCGAAGTCCCCTAGGTCATTCGGCAAACGGCAAGCGTCCTCCGTCAAAAAACGAACTCTGGAGGAATCCACTCCCGAAGGAACTCGAGCAAAGGAAGGAATCCTTCTTTCACCTTGGGAAGGAAACCCGAAAGACAATTCGCCTGAATCCCGAAGAGTCTGCGCGGCTCTGATGAAGGTCGCCGAATAATCCACTGCCACAACGTCGGTACAGGTTCTGGCCAACTCGAAACTGGAACGCCCGACCGCGCAACCGAGATCCAAGGCCCGACACGAAGACGAAGACAAGGTATTGGAGTCCAGCAATTCCGAAACCGTTCGGACGGGAAAACCAAGTCCTTCCTTGGGACCATGACCCTTGGACAAAATGTCATCCGCCAATCCGTAGTGGAACAGAAGATACTCGCGCAAGACGCGGTCGCTATCGTAATCGACGTTACCCATTGCTCGCGTAAGAAGATGAGATGCGCTTGGTTGTGGTACAGAGCTTCAACCAGCTTGTCCTGCAACCGTCTCGGACAAAGCAGCAAATTCATCCTTGAGAGCTGGGTATAAAGCTCGGTACCTAGGATAAAAAGCTTCGTAAATTTCTCGTTCCGACCCCGTATCCACAGAATCAGTTACACGAAGACAAGCCGAACATGCCTCCTCCACACTGCCGTGAACACCTGCACCGACAGAAGCCAACAAAGCCGCGCCATAGGCTGCGCCTTCCAAGGCATTCACCATTTCGCAACGAGTACCGAAAACATCGGCGAGCATCTGCTTCCAAAGGGGGGAGCGGGTACCTCCTCCCGAAAGGATGATCCTGTCAGGTTCGATACCGAGACCACGCATGAGCGTGAGAGAATCGTTAAGCCCATAACTCACTCCCTCCAGAACGGCTCTCGTCAGGTGACTTTTGCCATGTCGCAGGCTCAAGCCAATAAAGCTTCCACGGGCATTAGGGTCAGGATAAGGCGTTCTTTCACCCGATAGGTAAGGCAAGAAAAGCAAACCCTCGGCACCGGCAGGAGTTTCCGCTGCCAATTGGGTGAGAGCGTCGTAGGCATCGGGACCGCCATTGGCTTCAGCAGCCATTTCTTCTTTTCCAAACTGGTTGCGATACCACTGGAAAGAACCGGCAGCCGAAAGCATGACTCCCATGAGATGCCACTTTCCCGGAACCGCATGGCAAAAGGCATGAAGCTTACCCTCGGGCTCTACCCGATACTCGTCACTGTGTGCAAAGAGAACACCGCTGGTTCCCAAGGTGGCGGAAATCGTGCCTTCGCCGACGATCCCGCAACCAACCGCTTGGGCCGCCTGATCCCCGCCTCCGGCAATGACGGGCGTACCCTCCGGCAATCCCGTTGCCTCGGAGGCAAACTTGGAGATTTTTGTAGAGGCCACGTCCGACTCCGTAACTTCGGGCATCCACGAAGCCGGAATATCCATGGCCGCGATCATCTCGTCCGACCAACATCGGTTCGCAACATCGAGCAATGAGGTGCCGGAAGCGTCTGAGACATCGGTAAAGAATTCCCCGGTCAGTTTGTAGCGAACATAATCCTTGGGAAGCAGAATTTTTGCAATCTTCGCATAAACCTCCGGCTCGTTTTCGCGAGTCCACACAATTTTCGGAGCAGTAAAACCGGGAAGGACGGGGTTACCGGTTAACTGGATAACCCTTTCTGCACCGACCTTCTCCGTGATGGCCTCACATTGCTTTCCAGTACGCTGATCATTCCACATGATGCAGGGTCTGAGAACATCCCCCTTCCCGTCCAGAGCAACCATCCCGTGCATCTGCCCGGTGAGACCCACACCGACAATGCTAGCAGGATCGACCTTGGTGAGCAAAGCTCGTATTGCCGTCACGGCGGCATCCCACCAATCGGCGGGATTTGATTCCGCCCACAAGGGTCTCGGCGTTTGAAATTCGTATTCGGGAACAGTGGTCTCGACCACCTCCCCGGATACATCGATTAGAACCGCCTTGGTTGAGGAGGTTCCCACGTCTATTCCAATTAAATGAGAAGACATAGAATAAAGAAGGTCAAAAGTATGTCTTAAAGAAGGCCCTCTTAGAAAAACGCAAACGGAAAACCTTCCCTGACGCCTGATACCCCCTTCGCAGTATCCGCCTTTCCCCTTGACATATTGCCCAAAACGTTGATTTTAATGGGCAACAATCCACTTCCTCGGAAGCGGTTTTAGATAAACAAATATAAACCAAACAATTAAGGAAACTGACGTCATGAAAAGCTTTCTGACCATCTTAAGTATCCTGTCTATCGCCCTCTTCGCTTCTTGCGGTGGTGGTGGTGACACTGGAGGAGATGACGCCAACGGCAGCGCTGCCGATGGCAATGCAAGCGAGTAAGCTGGCAAATCTCTTTCGAAAAGGATTTTCGATCGAAAAAAGACCGCCTCCGGGCGGTCTTTTTTTTGTGTCTTAAGAAAGTAAGATGAAAACTACTTTGAAGACACCGAAAGCGTTTTGTCTGCAGAAGGAAACTCTTTCGATAGGGCTTGGGTAACCTTGCCCGTTACAGCCCATTCGGTTCCTCGGCGTAGTACATCTTGGAAGCCAACGCATCGCATGGAATAATCGGCATGTCCCATCGGTGTGTGAAAAACTCTGCCCTTTCCATAGCTTATTGTCATGATAATAGGCTCATGTCTTTTACTTTTTGAGCTGTAAGCCGTAGCGATGACCTCGACTTTGTCCGCAGGTCCTCGCAGAGAGTCGTATAGCTCATCTTTGGCGTGCTTCCACTCCGAGGGCATGCCCTTCACGATAGGGTGTTCCTTTTGGCGGAGCTTCACCGTAAACTCGTGCTGCGCCCCATGACTGCCTCCACGACCGGGACGAGGGTCGCGCACAAGCTTGCTGGAATCGTCGAAATACAAGTATGGACCGTTCTTCTCGGTACGCCCTCCCCAACCGCCCAAACCAATCATGCGGTTATACTCCAACCAACCTGAAAAAGAATTATTGGCGGCATGAACAACGACGAAAGCTCCACCGCCTTTAACGTAATCCTCCAATCCCTTCTGAACGGACTCCGGCCAAGTTTGACCATTGTAATTGCTGAGAGTAACGTCAAAGGAGCCAAATTTCGGATTCCACTGAGCCCAATCATCCTTAGATCCATTTCTCGCAGGGCTAGTGGATACAGTAACCGAAAAACGGCCGGCACTTTCAAGGGCCTGCTTCAAGACAGGAGTCGTGGCCTTCCAGTTATGGTTATTTTGCCCATCGACAAGCAATACCTTTATGGATTCGGCCGAAAGAAAGGAACCGAATAAACTGGCGAGAGAAAGAAAGATTATAAAGCGAAAGGGATTATTCATAACTTGATTGATTCTAGTTTAAAAAATGAGTTGTCCACATGAAATCTAGAGAAATGGAAATGCAATTCTTAAAGATCCATTTTGCACAAAAAGACTGAAGAGACATGCACCCTAGTTTAAAAAAATTGGGGTAAGGAAGGGGTAGATACTCTCAACAGAGAGTATACTTTTGAGGAAATCAAACAGGCAGGAGGAATACGAAGAGTAAACTACCCTTTGCCTTTCTTTTTTCCGACCATAGCTTTTTTGTTGGCAGGAATTTTCTTTTCCATCTCCTGAATAGCCTCCATACCCACGAACTTGCTCTTACCTCCGGTCAGGGCGGCAATTTCTTCCAACGGTTTTTGGGCGCCGGGAGGTGCGCCATAGCCTATAGTATAAATTTTAGTACGACCTTTCTTGGCCTTAATAACATCCATTCCTTGAAGCTTAGCGTTTGAGTTTCCATCGGTCATGAAATAGATGATATCGGGTTTGGGATTGAGGTAAAAAGCCCACTCAAATGAGTTGTTCCAAACCGTGCCAAAAGTCAGCGGAGTTTCCCACACCGCTTGGGACAATTTTTTTTTGGTGGAAGGGGTTACAGGAATCCATTTAGGCCGAGATGGAGTAAACCCTTCAACTGGTGCCCAACCAGTACTATTTGAACCTTTCCAGTTTTTATGCAGGGCATTGGCATCTTCCCCAGCCAACCAAGTAGGGCCGGAAAAGAACATTACGCAAACAGAACCGACTGCGGGCAATTTCTCGATAGCTGCGGTTAGCTCATCGCGCATGACGAGGTCGCGACCACGCATCGAAGCTGAATAATCGATAATGAAACAAATCTTGTTTGCTCTCGATTTCATTCCCATGAAGGTCGATGCAAAAGCCTTGTCGAGAGCCGACATATCAACTTTCACACGAACATCACCCACATCGCCCATCGGGCTAATGGCTATTGAAGGATTTATGTCTAGCGCTTTGATATCGATATCCGGCGCAGCAATATCAGAAATGGCCTTAGCCTGAAAATTAAAGGACTTTGAGGACTTGGCCGCTTTTTGACGCTGCATCAGTTTAACCTTTTGCTGCTGCTGCTTCTTTTTTTTGGGAGCGGGCGTAGCATCGGAGAAATCAGACATGCCATCTCCCTCCGGAGCCGTCCAAATAATGAGATTCCAGAAACAAACGAGAAACAAAACCATCAGGAAAAGAGAAATTAGCATGCTGTTGAGCAAGCGATACTCACGCATATATTTCTGCAGAGGGGTCTCAAGGTGTGGAACCTCAGAAGAAACTTCCTCTGAATGGAGGATCTCTTCTACGGGTTCACTATCTGCGGGCTGATCCATGACTTGATTAGAACCTTTAACCCTAATTCATATTTTAAGTTATGCGATTATGCCATTGATGACGTGCCCGTGAACGTCAGTCAACCGCATATCACGACCACCATACCGGAAGGTGGATCGCTCGTGGTCTAGACCTAGCAAATGAAGCATGGTCGCGTGCAAATCATGTATCTCGAGCTTGTTCTCGACTACGTGATAGCCAAACTCGTCGGTTGCACCATAAGTCGTTCCACCTTTGACACCGCCACCGGCCATCCAAAGCGAAAAACCCCAAGGATGGTGATCGCGACCATCGCCTCCTTGGGCGAAAGGAGTGCGACCAAACTCACCTGTCCAGACAACGAGGGTCTCCTCAAGCAACCCCCGTTGCTTAAGATCCTTTAGTAAGGCGCCTATTGGCTGATCTACGGAACGGGCGTTTTTCGTATGCCCATCCTTCAATTTGCCATGCTGATCCCAACGGTCGCCGGATCCACCCGGGCAAGTCAACTCAATGAAACGCACACCTCGCTCGACCAAACGACGAGCAGTCATGCAAGAACGAGCAAAGGTCTTCGTACCGTTCCAGCTATGATTAAAACCGTAAGCCTCCTTGAGGTATTCGGGTTCGTCCGAAAGGTCCATCAACTCGGGAACCTCCAACTGCATGCGATAAGCCAGTTCATGGTTCGAAATAGCCGACTCCAAAGCGTCATGTCCACCCACTCGCTTCAAGTTCTCCGAATCCAGTTTGCGCATTAAGTTCAATTTAGCCCGCTGGTGAGCATCACTAGGATCACTCATCTTGACATTAGAGACAGGAGGGTTTGATGCCCGAAATACACTCCCCTGATAAGCGGCCGGGAGATAACCGGCATTAAAGTTGTCCAATCCACCCGGCGGGACCAGTCCCCCATTCACCACTACGAAACCTGGCAAATCCTGGTTCTCACTTCCTAAACCATATCCTGCCCATGCACCCATACTGGGTCGTCCCTGCAGACCATTGCCGGTATGAAGGAAATAATTCGCATTTGTATGTTCGGAGAATTTGGAAGTCATCGAACGAATTACACAAATGTCATCGGCGCATGACCCAATATGCGGGAACAAATCACTGACGGGAAGCCCGCTTTTGCCGTAATTCTTGAAATCCCAATGACTTTTTAAAACCTTGCCGATGCTGTTGAATTGAGTCGGTTGGACATCCATCAGCTTTCTCGGGTCCTGCCCGTGAAAATTGGTCAGCATGGGTTTGGGATCAAAGGAATCTACATGAGAAACCCCACCGTCCATGTAAAGAAAGATGACGCTTTTCGCCCGAGCCGGAAAATGCGGTTTTCGAGGCGTGAGAGGATTTAGGGCGGAGTGGCGATCTTTTCCCGATGAATCGAGCCCTGCAAAAGCTTTGTCCTGCAACAAAGCCGAAACTGCAGTTGCACCAAAGCCCATTCCACAGTTTTTCAACATGTTTCGCCGAGTGGTGGGAGTGCTTCGGAATCTTCCGCAATGATGTTTCATTTTAAATAATAAAAATCGACTAATTCAAAAATATGAATTCCTTTGCATTGATAATGGCATGGGCCAAATCCTTCCATGGCAACTCATGATCATTGGCTACACCGTGAAGCTTAGCCTGTTCCAAAACAAAAGCATGCGAAACTTCCATCTCAAACTCGCTAGGAGGTCGAGAAAAAGCAGATTCATAAAGATTTTGAATGCGCTGGTCAGGATCGGTAAACTGCTTGAGCAATTTCTTCCCCCAAAGGGCTGCTTGGTCAATTACGAATGGATCGTTCATGAGAATCAAACCTTGCGAGGGGACATTTGAATTCGTACGACGACCAACGGCATTGAATGGAGAAGGAGTATCAAAAGCCAACATAAAGGGAGAGAGAAAGTTGCGACGCACTGAAAGATACACGCTTCGTCTGCCATTGCCATCCAAGGGACCCTTTCCCGGTCGTCCCCTACCCTCCATGAAAGCCGTCAAATAAGTGGGTACAGAGTTCCCATACATCTTTGGATCTAGCCGACCGGAGACAAAAAGCAAAGCATCCCGAATGGACTCGGATTGCAATCGACGTAAATTGGCTCGATGCCACAAAGTGTTCGCAGGGTCCTTGGCTTCCCCGATTCCCTTTGCCTCGCTACTCATTTGATAGGTACGACTCATAATGATCTCCTTGATCATTGACTTCACGGACCACTTGTTCGCAACCAGTCGAACAGCCAAATGGTCGAGCAAATCAGGATGTGTGGGTTGTTGGCCCAAAACGCCGAAGTCATCGGTAGACGGAACGATACCACGGCCGAACAAGTGGTGCCACAAACGGTTAACCAAAACGCGTGAGACATAAGGATTACGTTTGGGATCGGTGATCTGATTGGCTAACTCGAGCCGACCGCTACCCCTTTCAGAAGCTGGTCTCTCAAGACCGCCAAGGGCCTCGAGAAAGCGACGCGGAACCTCATCTCCCCGACTCCGATGATTACCCCGCAAAAAGACGTATTCGTTATCCGGGGAACCATCCAGCATCGCCATTGCCGTACGGGAATCTCGTTTTATTCGGGAAACAAGTTCCTTGTGACCGGAAAGGAACTCATCACTTACGTTCTTCGCCTCCTCCACCCCCATCAACCCTTTGTTTCGAACCAGCCAGTCAGCAATATAAGCCTGCTCTAAATCCGCCGGTTTGTTGCCAAAAGGATTTCCCAGCTTAGTGGCAATGCTCTTGAAATTATTGGAAGCCAAATTGGCCAACTGCTCCCGAGAGGTAGTTTCTCCCAAACCATCCATCCCGTGAACCAAGGCATTCGGGGGATTTTTTAAGAAATTCAAGACCTCTCCACGAGCTCCTGCATCATTGGATAGATCGATCATCAAAACCTCAAAATCGTTGCCATCGGTAGGAGTAAACTCGACATGCAAACGATGTCCGAGGTAGGTTTGCCCTCGCTTGTCCAAATCCTGCGTAACCCACGTCAGTTCGCCAGGCCGCCCAACGTCGATCGCCATATTACGATGTAATGGACCTTGAATCAGTCGATGGGAGTCCACCGCAGCAATGGCCTTTCCCTTGCCTCTCACGAGGTAATGAGCGTCTCCGTTAGTATTTGTAAAGGTCGGGGAGCGGAGCGTAATTCCAGCTCGAGTAAAACCGAGGCTGCCGGCATCCTTGGCCGAGTCCACTATACGGAGGCCACGCCAAACAGGTTCTCGGCGAGCCATTCCCCAACGAGCGACACCCGCAAGGCCACCCTCGGCATCCAGTAGCAAATCACCAGGCAACTTGACCCTTTGACCAAAGGCAACACCGTCTTGCATGAAAAACCCGGGGGACAAAGTAGCATAGTCGACAGCCAGTTCTAGCTTCTCTAAAGCTTCGGAGTACTTTTTACGGCGTTCTTCGAGATTCCTGACTTCGGAACGCAAGATATTCCAATCGGGATTCTCGTTAACGAAAACAGCAGACACATGAGCCAGAGGATCGGACCGATTCGACTTCGCTTGAGCAAAGGCTTTCACCCATGCGAGCAAACTTTTCTCGTTTAGCTTTCCAGCCTTTGCGAAGGAAATGACTGACGCATTGTCAAATTCTGCAATAGCTTGATTATTAGCGGGGACATTACCTTTTTCGTTAGTGAAGACAATGTGATCCAAACCAATGTTACCCCAACCGCCCTTCCGCTTGTCGACCACTTGAATGCGAGCCTCCGAACCCCTCCAGCGACGCACGTCCCAACTGGTTTCAGTCATGGTGTTATTGCTTCGCCCGGTTGCCGAGAGAACTACCTTGCCATCCACAAGTAAATTCACGCAGGTTTCCTTCTTATAGGCGCCACCTCCGACGAGGAAAGTAATGAAATCTCGCTCGATACGAAAACGCGGACTTGTTAAAGACCCTAGTTGGTCGTCGGCCGAACCGGACGACGGGGTCTTGCCCGAACGGCGAACATTGTGTGAATTAACAAAGAACTTCCCATGAGGACGAACGTCCTTTTGGTATTCGGCCTTGGTTTCAAGTGTTACCGGTCCTTTCCCAAAGGCTGTGCCAGTAGATAGCCACTTTCCATAGGTTCCATCCTCAAAGTCGGCAAAGACGATGGGACCTGCTGAGTCGGGATCGCTTTTAACAAGAACATCCTTCTCGGAATCGAAGTCTCCTCTAAGAATCCTTCCTGCGGCCAACATATACTTGGCCAAATCCGCGGAACCAGCGCTAAGAGATGCACCTAACTTCTTCCCCAATTTCGAAGAACGTTCGAGCTGATCAAGTTCTCGGGCTACCTGGCCATTTTGATCCATGCTTTCGTATCGGGCCTGTCGGTAACCCGAACTCTGCAAATATCCCTGAAGGGCATAAAAATCCTTGGTTGAGATGGCATCGAACTTGTGGTCGTGACAACGAGCGCATGCAACGGTCAAACCGAGAAAACTCTTTGAAAATACGCCGATCATGTTGTCGAAGCGATCGGCCTCGTCTTGGCGAGTATCCACGGGTGAGTGAATCCATTCCCCAAGAAACCAAAAACCAGTTGCGAGAATTGATTCGTTCGCTCCGGTGTCCGGATGTGAGCGAGGTTCTTCGAGAAGATCACCCGCAACGTGTTCAGTCACGAACTGGTCATAAGGCACATCCGCATTCAAGGACCGAATCAAGTAGTCGCGATAGCGAAAGGCATTGGGAGTGT
>CALBIN010000424.1 GCA_937893275.1 uncultured Opitutia bacterium
GATCTTCGCGGCGGCACGCCCGGAATTCTGTACAGGAACGGAAAACCAATCGAAGGCGTTGACGCGTTCAGGATGAATCGGGAACGCGTCGAAAACCTCGCCCAAAACCCACAGGCGGAAAATACCACCAAATATCCGGGATATCGAGCAGATGGCTTGCTTTCCAATAAATCGCCACTCCGCGTTCCTAGGAAAACAGATCCGACAAACCCAACCGGTCAAAACTTCTACTTGGCCATGGGTGACAATTCTCCAAACAGTCTGGATGGTCGGATGTGGGGTTTCGTGCCTGAACAACAGATCGTAGGGCGAGCGTTATTCGTCTATTATCCCTTCACCAAGCATTGGGGACTTTCGAAATAAACGAATCGAGGGGTTTCTCGAAACTGAGGACTACATATTGATCGTTTTGAGAAATAATACCGAATTCAATAACAGTGCAAGTGATTGTGCTATAGTTGGTTACCGTCCTTCGGTTCGCACAATATGCATTATGTCTAATTAATGCGAATCGAATCGCTTTTGACTTTGAGATTGAAGTTTTAATGGATGCATGCCTCCCCCAGATACCAGATTGGCTAAGACAGCGCTCGACTGGTCTTCTTCTGCACTTGTCGTCGCTCCCCGGAGAGTTCGGGATTGGAAATATGGGAAAACCTTCCCGCGAACTGATCGACTTTCTTTCCGAGGCTGGGTTCAGTCATTGGCAGATATGCCCCGTCGGACCAACCAGTTTCGGAGACTCACCTTACCAGTCCTTTTCGTCCTTTGCGGGAAATCCCTACTTTCTCGACTGGAATCCGCTTCTAGAGTTCGGTCTTTTGGAGGAAGACGATCTGTCCACCCTGCAAGATCTACCTTGTGATTCAGTTGCTTACGGTGATTTATACGAAAGATTTTGGATCGTTGCCAGAAAGGCCGCTCTTCAATTCGAAAGCAAACGAGCGAAACTTGAGTCAATATACGGCTCATACGAGGAATTTATTTCCGAAAAGAGCTCCTGGGTCGAATCTTATGCCCTTTTTTGCGCTCTTAAGGCCGAAAATGAGAAAAAGCCATGGTGGCTATGGCCCGAAGAGCTCCGCACCTTTGAAAAAGCTCGTCACCGCTTGAACGACCCCGAACTGGCAGAGGAGTTGAACCTGCATTATTTCTTGCAATACCTCTTCTTCAGCCAGTGGAAAGCCCTTCGTTCCTACGCCTCTTCTCGAAAAATATCCATTCTTGGAGATCTTCCCATCTATGTGGCACCCGATTGCGCAGACGTGTGGCAACGTCCGGACCTGTTTCTATTAGACATAACCACGGGATTGCCCACTGCCGTGGCCGGAGTCCCGCCGGATTACTTCAATCCCTTGGGACAACTATGGGGAAATCCCCTCTATGACTGGCCTGCCCACCAAGCCGAAGGCTATGCATGGTGGCTGGAACGGTTGGCAGCCCAAAACGACCTGTTCGACGTCACTAGAATCGACCATTTTCGTGGATTTCACGATTACTGGAGCATTCCTGCCGACCACGATGACGCTCGAGAAGGCGTTTGGGAGTCGGGTCCGGGCAGCGAGTTCTTCGAAGCCGTGCTCGAGCGTTTTCCCGCCCTCCCCTTTCTCGCCGAGGATCTCGGATTGTTGAATGACGGGGTACATGCTCTCCGCAAGTCAACGAACTTGCCCGGGATGGCCGTGCTTCAATTTGCTTTCGATGGCGACCCCGCCAATCTTTATTTGCCACACAACCTGTCCCAAGACTTGGTTCTCTATACGGGAACGCATGACAACGACACTTCTCTGGGTTGGTACGAATCTGCTGATGAGGAGGTGCGCGGCAACTTCCGGAGCTATCTTAGCGTCTCCGGTGAAGACGCGACCTGGGATCTTTTGCGAGCGGCCTATCGCACGGTATCCAACCTGGTTGTCGTTCCCATGCAGGATTTACTCTCGCTAGGCTCGGAAGCTCGGTTGAATCGCCCGGGGCATGCATTCGGAAACTGGGCTTGGAGAATGACCTCCGAGCAATTCGCTTCACTATCGTTCGAAACTGGGACCTACCTTAGGGAGCAAGCCAAGGCCAGCGGTCGTCTCCCACTTGGCGCCAAAGCGTAAAGCCTTCTGAATCCCTTCTTCTCAAATATGAATTTTGCGTTTCCCTTGTAGGGATTACAGCGTTTACACTGCAAATTATGGAAAGCTTCCTCTCAACCACCGATCTATTCATCTTCTTTGGTTCACTCGCTACCGTCATGGGCTTTGGTCTATGGGCCAGCCGCCGGGGTGAAAGCTCCGAGGATTACTTTCTCGCCGGTCGCACCACAAGATGGTGGGGTGTGGCAGGTTCAATTTTCGGGTCCAACGTATCCGCAAACCACATCGCCGGGATGATGGGTGTTGGATATCTCGTGGGCTTTGCTCAGAGTCAATTCGAGATCACTGCCATCGCCGGACTGCTGCTGCTTTGCTACGGTTTTCTTCCCGTTTATCGCAAGATGAACGTCTACACCCTGAGCGAATACTTGGGGAGGCGTTACGACGACCGCAGTCGCATGGCTTTTGCAATCGTAATGATAGTAATCATGGTGGTCGTCCAGATGGTACCCGGCTTTTACTTCGGCTCGCGTTCCGTCAACCGACTACTCCAAGGCGATACGGGTCGAAAGGCTGTAGCGGAGGCGATCGTGAATGCTAATGGATCCCTCGCCGAGATAAAGATCACTTCACCCGGCCGAAAATACGCCTCGGTTCCAAGAGTTGAAATTCAGAACCCCGAAGATTACAAGGGCGTTGAAGCCGAGGCGACCGCAGTTGTCGAGGATGGTTCGGTCAGCACCATTACTCTTTCCACTAGTGGGTCTAAGTACAATGCGACCGCCCCACCCAAAGTCCTTATTCAGGGAGGAAACTTGAACAATTCGGACATCGCTCCTGGCGATGTCGACCCCCAATACTACATGCTCGGCATAATCATCATGGCGCTTGTAACTGGAGGCTACGTCATATTCGGTGGGCTGCGCGCTGTCATCGTGACCGACGTTATTCAGTCTGTCCTTATGCTGGTCGGGGGGCTTACCGTGGCTTTCATTGTATTCGGCTTGCCTGAGGTCGGAGGGTGGTCGGGCATGCGGGCCATGGATGCCGCCGCCGCAGCGGATGCCCAAAAGATGCACCTCTACGAACCGAGTGACCACCCTAGCCTGCCCTGGACAGGCATGCTGAGTGGGCTAATGGTGCTTCACTTCTTTTACTGGGGTACCAATCAGTTCATCGTGCAACGAGCCTTGTCTGCTCGCACCGACAAGGAAGCCCGCATCGGGATTATAACCGCCGGGTTCTTCAAGCTGCTCATACCATTCTTTTCCATCGGGACGGGCATAGCCGCCTACTACTTGTTCAAGAAGCAGGATATGAACGTGGCGTCCGACGATGTCTTCATCACTTTGCTCACGCAGTACGTTAAGCCCATTGGCTTCGGTGTGCTGGGGTTAGTCGCAGCGGGTTTGATCGGCGCAATCCTTTCCACAGTCGACTCCATGCTCAATTCTGCCGCAACGATCATCACCTTCGACATCTACAAAAAATATATAAATCCTGCTGCCGACGAAAAAAAATTAGTTTGGGTTGGTAGAGTATGGATCGCCATCTTCATTGTCATCGCCGGACTCGTCTCCATTCTGATCATGGATCCCAACTCCAAGTCTCCTTTCTTTATCTACGTGGCTGCCAACCAGATGAAGCTGGTATCCGGCTTGGTGGTGGCCTTCTTGGTCGGAATGTTCTGGAAGCGGGCTACTGGAGCAGGTGGCATTACCGCCATCCTCAGCGGACTCTTCTTCTCCTTTGCCTTCGCCCCGCCCCAAGGAGCGCCCTGGCCTTCCCTCTATGAGTTCTCCTTCGCCAAAATTCCTTGGGTCGTCGATATGTTCGGACCGAAGCTGAATTTCTTTCACGCCGCCTTCCTTGCGGCCATCATCGCTTTTGTGCTTCATATCGTGGTCAGTCTCCGAACACAGCCGGACAAAGAGAAAGGAAAGCTCACTTGGACGGAACTCGGTGGACACGATCCCTCCGTCCTCAAGAAAGCCGGCATCAAGCTGTTGCTCACCTTGGGACTCTATCTCGCTCTTGCCCTAGCGATGGTCGGTGGATGGACTCCACCCATAGTGGCGGGTGCCGTGGCGGCAATCTGGACATGGTTTGCCTTCGCCGAGTTAGCCTTTGTTGCGGTGGTTCGCTCGCATGTCGAAGGTAAACCCATCAGCCTATTCTCTGAAGACCGATTCTGGGCCGGACTTCTGGCAGCTCTTGCCATCTTCATGATGTACTACTACTACTGATTCTTGGTCCGAGCCGATTCCTGTTCGACAATCAGGTGAAAATCATAATGGCGAAAAGTGATCTAGACGTGAGAAGTTACTCCCAATGATCTCTCCCGCCCTACATGCGACTCTCACCAACTTAAAGACCAACCGTCTACTCTCCGGCAAGGCCAAGTCCGCACTCGATCCCTTTATCGGGAAAACTTTCGCACTCCCCCTCGTAATCGTTTCTGCTTCCCGCACCTTCGGCAACCCTTTCGATCCTGTTTACGACGATGGCCATACCCTTGTCTGCAG
This sequence comes from uncultured Opitutia bacterium, assembly GCA_937893275.1. Lineage (GTDB taxonomy): Bacteria > Verrucomicrobiota > Verrucomicrobiia > Opitutales > Seribacteraceae. The sequence continues at coordinate 4,607 of CALBIN010000424.1, forward strand.
GCTCGAAGGCGAGGAGATCGAGGTCACCGTTCTCCTCGGAGCCGAAGAAAACGACCGAGTCGATAGCCTCGCCTCCAATGAGACATTCGAGGCCAAGCTTACCGTACTCGACTTCGATGCTCTTTACCAAAGAGCCATCTTCGGACAGTTGCTAGCCTCAACCTCAGTTACCGAAGAACAGGAAGAAGTCACCGAGGAACCGCAAACCCAAATCTCTGAAGCACTTGCCGCGTCATCGATTGCGGACGTCCCCCCTTTCACTTCACAGCCTGCTGAAACCCTGCCGCCCGAACCTGAGGAAACTCCCCAATCCAGAGACACTTCGGAGAACCCCTACCCCCCGCAAGAGGCAGAAATCGAGATCCCCGCCTCTGTCGCGCCTCCACCACCTCCCCCGCCAAGTCCTTCCTCTCTGGACAATATTCATGAAGTGGATTCCGAGGTAAAAACCTGCCCCAAAGGACATGGGCCGCTGGAACCGATGGCGGGGAAAATGATTTGCTGGACCTGCGGTTGGCCCGAACATAAAAAATCGGAACCAAAATCTACTCATTCCTCAAAATCCAACCGCTTGCAAAAGGACTTGGATTGGATTCGGAATAAGGGCAAAAAAGCCGAAGAAGAGCAGTCAGTGAATAAACCCACCAAGGAAAACAAAGGCTGTTCCGGTTGCCGGATCATTCTAGGGAGCTTATTCTTGCTTATAAGCTTGGGGACTTGTACCAGCGGTTCAGTAGGAGGTGGTTTTGTTTTCTTACTTCTCGGACTTTCCTGCTACTGGCCGATGATGAAAAAATGGTTTAGCGAGGGTTTAAATGACTCTAATTCCTAGAGTGAAAGGACATCGTCTTTTCAAGGCTTGAAGTTCTAACTGCATGAAAGTCTTGATGTACATAAAGTAT
>CALBIN010000425.1 GCA_937893275.1 uncultured Opitutia bacterium
GATCATGCTTCCCAAGGTGGGAGAGTTTCAGGTGGGGACTTGGCTCCCCGATACAGCCGACTACTCCATGGTGAGCGAGACCATAGTGGGCCCGAGCGACACGAAGGCGGCGGTGGTTCTGCGCCCCCACGACGCCGAGGTTTCGGGCGTATTCACCCTGGACGGTCAACCAATAAGCGGTCGAGATTTCTATGCGAACGTGGCGGCGTTCAAGATTACAGACGGAGAGCCTGTCTTCAAGATAGCCACCTTTACCCTCGACGGTACTTTCGACCTACGCTTGGAAGAGGGTGCTTGGGGGATTTTGTACAATGTTATAAATCACGACTTGGATACCGCCTTGATGGAGTCGACGCGGAGGTTTTTGAAGGTAGACGTCAGCAAGGGGCAATCTCTCGATCTAGAGGTGCCCTTGGTTAGAATAAACGGCGAATTGAACGTCGTCGTATTGGACGAAAACAATGCTTCCGTGAAGCAAGGCGTATATCCATGGGTCGAGCAAGACGATGGCCGAGGTAAATTCTACAAGGACATGGAGTTGTATGGGGGAGACGTCTTCAAGGCTCCCGTTCCTCTTCCCATGCGAGTGCGCGTGGGGGCCAAAATCTCCAAGGAACTGCGATCCGCGGGCTATCTGGAACCAAAGATCGAGAAGGTGCGCATGGACACGACCCAAAATACGAAACTCGTTACCTTGAAAATGATCTACAGGAAGCCGGAGGAGTTTCTCGCCGGAATGGTGACGGACGATCAGGGAGCTGCCGTTCCGGGAGCTTTCGTGTGGGCATGGTCGCCTCGCGGGCAGACCATGGAAACCCATGCTGACGCCAACGGAAGTTTTCGCTTCGAGGTGAAGGCGGGTGCGAAATGGTACCTTGGGGCCGACTTTGCGGGCGGGGCGAGCACGAGTGGAGCGGTTCTGCTCATGGAGAAGGACCTTGAGGTCGACTTGACCACGGCTCTTTTTCGGGATGACTTGCGCTTGGTCCTTCGTCCGTCTTCCAGGCAACTGCCCGATGCCGTGACCGATACCTTTGACCCTTCTCGAGATTATCTCAGAACTCTTTCGGACGGCACCCGAATATTCATCCCCGCAAACAGTATCCTTCTTCAAACCGAAGGGGGAAGGAGTAGGAGCAGAGGGCCGAGCATTCAATATCGCAAGGGTTTGGTT
>CALBIN010000426.1 GCA_937893275.1 uncultured Opitutia bacterium
GGTGATGGCTCCGGGCAGGACGGCTTTGGCGAGGTTCGCCAGGTTTGCGACATCGGCGGCGAGGGCGTGTGGAGCGGATGTGATACGCTGGTCGGGCAGCATGTGTAGCCATTGCTGCGTGTCGGCCCGGTAGAACTTCACATCAAGGTAAAGCTCGGAGTGGTCGAGGAAGAGATTACTCGGGATCGGACTCATGCCCTGCCCGCCGAGGAGGACGACGTAGAGACCGCGATCGACGGGCACGTTGATAGAGGCGTTGGCATCGGCTCCGTTTCTCCAATGCACGGTACCGTGGGCATCCCGTAGGGCGAAGGTGAACTGGGCGTCGCCTTGGAAGTTGGCCCCGTTGATGGCGACCTTGCCCGAATAGGGTATGGGCGCGGCAACAGAGGCGATGGCGGATAGCCCCATTGCGAAGCAGAGAAGCAACAATGGAAACGAGCGAAAGGACGATTTGTTCATGACGGATGACGGTTGAAGAAATGCAAGCTTCCCAAGAGAGGGAAGGATAGACGATCGGATCGGAGGGTGACCATACTGCTAATCGAGGTAGCGTAAGGTCGGCGGCGGGTTGAGAAGCGCTGGTTAAGGCTGGGAGGTTTCGAGCCGCTTGGTGGTATGGTTGTAGAACACCTTTTTGGGTCGCGCTTGCAACATGAAGTAGAGCCACGTGGAATCCTTGGCCCGGTAAAGGTGGGGATAGACGCCTTGGCCCGTCCAGAGCCACTGGTGGTTTTTGTCCCAAGTCCAGAGGGAACCATCGCCGACTTCCTGCATGTAAAGCCAGCCGAGATCGGAGTGATGGAGCCAGTTGTTTTCGGTAGCGTAGAAGGAACCGAACCAAGGGGAATTTTTCCAACCAGGGGCATTCGGATGGTCCACGGAACCTGCGATAAGGGAAGATGCGGGAGCGGGGGGTGCGGCGTTGGGTTCGAGGCGAACGCGCACCTCGGCAGTCAAGCCTTCGGCGGTGGCGGTGACCGTAACCCGCACGCGGTCGGTGAGCTGCGTGGCGGTAAGGAGACCGGACTGGGAAACGGTGGCAAGTGCGGTGTCCACGGCCCAAGCGACTTCCTCGGAGGGAAGGTTGGTGACGGTGCCGTCGTCCAAGAGGAGGCTACTCGCCAACTGGGTGGCGGAACCGGCGTTGACCTTGGAATCGCCCGAACGGGCGATGAGGCGCATGGGCTGAATAAAATCTGCGGTGGGTCCCACGGCATTGGCCACGGTGCCAGAGGCATCGGAAGTGAACCCGTAGAAGGGAGCTCCGATTACGGCTTCGTTCACGACCCCGCCCGCCGAGGAGGTGGCGGCAGAGATTCCGAAAGGCAAAAGGGATAGGAATGCTGACAAGCAGAGAACTTTTTTGTACATAGCTGTAGGTGGTTTGGTGCAAGTTTGCTCGTGTGCGTGAGCTGGGTCAAACGGAAATTAAGTTTTTTTAGGTACGGACGGGAACGAACGGCGGGATAGCGTGCAATGCAAAATTCGGTAAGTATCCGAGTGGAGTGTTCGCGCTCGACTTGCACTGACGGATTGAACAGGATGAAAGGTGATGACGGGTAGAGTTTTTACGTTGTTCTTGGTTGCCGCGCTGGGCGGGGCGAACGCCTTCGGCATGACTTTCGACTTTCGCACGCCCGATCAGTTCAACACGATTCAGGTGAGTATCAATACCTCTTTCGGAAACGGACAACTGAAGGGAGAAATTAGGGGAGCGAGAGGGACGATGGAGTTCGCTATGGAGCGGCCCGAAGCAGCCCGAGGCAGGATTTCCATCGATGCCCGCGGCATAAGGCTTTTTCACGGCAAATCGCAAGCAGTGGTACACACCTCGACTTGGCTGGACACCGGGCGTTTTCCCCAGATTACCTTTGTCCTGAAAGGGGTCCAAAACGTTCGTTGGGGGCGCAATGAGATACGAGGCGACATCGTGGGCACGCTCAGCTTGAAGGGGAAAGCGAAGGAGGTGGTTCTGCCTGCAGTGTTTCGGTACCAACGAGCGGGAAGAAGAAGCTTGGACGGACGAGCGGGAGATTTGCTGGAGGTGCAAGCGAAGCTTTCCATCCTGCGTGGCGAATTCGGGATTAATCCCGGAGGCATGCTTGACCAAGTGAAGAACGAAGTATCGGTTACCGTGAACCTGCTCGCCCGATCGGACAAGATTAGGCCTCTGCTGCCGTGCAGCTTGTTCGTGAACCCCTGAACGAGAGGATAGATACTCCCTCTTCAGTCCGGGATCCAAGTAAAGGCATGACAGAGGGCGAGGGCCGCGGCGTCGGACTCGTCGTAGGGCAAGGGTTCGGGTAGTTGCATCATCTGGGCCATGGTGCGAGCGACCTGCTCCTTACTCGCCCGGCCGAACCCGACTACGGCTTGCTTAACCCGTAAAGGAGCGTATTCGAAAACGGGTAGACCGCGAATGGCAGCGGCGGAAAGCGCCGCGCCACGGGCGGCCCCCATGATTTGAGCGGTCTTGAAGTTGTTTACGTAGATGGTCTCCTCGCAGGAAAGGTGGCGAGGATTCCATTTTTCCGCCATAGCTGCGACCGCCTTGTGAATCTCGCCGAGACAATCAACGAAGGACACCTTGGGTTTGAGCTTGAGGGTAAGCGAATCGAGAAGGCGGTGCGGACGGTTGGGCTCAAACTCGACAACCGCCAAGCCCATTCCTCGGAGACTGGGATCGACGCCAAGAATACGCCCCGAGTAGGGAACCTTCTTGAGAAGAGCCTTGGGATCGATCGCGGCAGCCGCCCTACCCTTTCCCGCCAAGTGTTCGGCCCAAAGTTTTCGCGAGCTTCTTGCCATGAGAAAAAGCTAGAACACCATGCGGAGCCCGGCGAGGACAATAAAGAACCACACCAAGGCCTCGAACAGTTTCTGGTTGATGCGACGAACGACAAGAGGAGCGATCGCCGCCCCGATTACAGCGGGAATGAACATCCACCAACTGACGGACATCGAATCGAGGGTGATGATCTCGAGATCGATCATCAAGGGAACCTTTGACACGTTCACGATGAGGAACAACCAGGCGGAGGTGCCGATGAAGGCGTACTTGGGCAAAGCCATGGCCAAAAGGTATAGCTGGGCCACGGGGCCGGCGGCATTGGCAAGCATGGTGGCGACGCCCCCGAGCAAGCCGAGAAAGGCCCCGAGGGCGAGGGAACTGCGGGAGCTTTGGTCGCCTTCCGCGTATCCCTTGCGTTTTCGCCGCCACTTCATGGTGAAGTGCATGGCGGTCATGGAAAGAAGGATGAGACCGATGAGCACCTTGAGGAGGGACACCCTCTCGTCGTTTGCCTGAAAGAAACCGAAGACCTTCCACCCGACAAGGATTCCGATGATGAAAAAGGGAAGAAGACGGGCGATGAACTTCCATTCGGCATGGCGACGATAGACGATGGTGGCGGTGACGTCGGCGGATATGAGTACGGGCAAGAGCAAACCCACGGAAAGAGGCACGCCGGCCAAACCCAAGGCATCCTCTAGCACGAGAGCGTAGATGGCCACGGTGAGGTTTCCCGCACCGGGGAGACCACCCTTGCTCATGCCCATGATGAGAGCCCCAAAAGCGAGAAGGGACCAGTGAGTGACGGTAAGAGATTCCATGAGAAAGCAAGCGGACTTCAGGAAAGCTCGAAGGTTCCGGCGTTTACGCGAAATACTTCCCATGCCTCGGAATCGCCGGATTCCGCAGGGTGAATGGTCCCCGTTGCGAACACTTGGGCATCATCGGGAAGCAGTTTGTGGAAGTTGGCCTTGCGCTCGGCGTCGAGTTCCCCGAGGGCATCGTCGACGAGCAAGATGGGGATCGTTCCGCAAACCTTGCGCAGGAAAGAAAACTCGGCCAAGCGCAAGGCAAGCACAAGGCCCCGTTGCTGCCCCTCGGAAGCGAGGTGGCGGGCATCCCGAGAATCGAGCATGAAACGAAGGTCGTCACGGTGGGGACCTCTTGGGGTGGACCCGAGGATGCGATCCCGTTCGCGTCCCGCAA
>CALBIN010000427.1 GCA_937893275.1 uncultured Opitutia bacterium
GAAGTCACTTTTACGTGAGGTAGTTTTCAGTAAACCCTTCCGGGCCAAGGCAAGCCAAGCAAACAAATAGAATGTGATACGATGACGACGCGACGAGGATTTTTACGAGGATTGGGTGGAGCTGCGCTGGCTTTGCCATGGATGGAAAGTTATGGGGCGAAGACTTTGACCAGTGGAGTGGCCAAGCGGATGGCTCACTTTTATGTGCCTATCGGGGTGGTGAGGCGCGGTTTCTTTCCAGGTGAGGAAGACGCGACGATTCCTAAAGGAAATTTGGGAAGTCTTAGACGTTCCCTCGACAAGCAAGATCCGAATTTCAACGTTAGGAGTTTAGATCAGTTGACTCCCACGATGACGCCACTTTCGGGATTAAAGAATAAGATCAATCTGATCACGGGGATGGATCGAACCTTCCAACAAGGAACTGATGTACACGCGCAGTGTGCATCCTGTTATCTAAGTAGCGCTCCCCCTTACACAATTAAAGGAACGGCCTGGCCACTTGATCGAACGCTGGATCATTTGGTGGCAGATGTAGCTAGAAAAGAAACACCATTTTCGACCTTAGAGTTTAGCTGTAACAGCCATAAAGATAATAAGGAGTCGATCTACTTTGATAACATTTCGTGGTATGGCACAGGGCATTTGGCTCCGTCGGTTCGCGACCCGAGAAAGATGTATCGCCGCTTATTTTCGACCAAGGAGATTGAGCGCTATCGGGACGTGACTGATTTGGTTTTAGAAGATGCTCGATCGATGAAAAAAGATTTGGGATATGCCGATGGGCAGAAATTTGCCGAGTATTTTGATTCCATCCGATCGATCGAAACGCAGATGGATCGCTTGGAGTCGATGAAAGGCGAGTTGGCCAAGGTTTCGTTCGACGAGCCTGCGGAGGCTTACTTGCCGAGAGGCGAGTATATCCGCCTGATGGGTGATTTGATGGTAGTTGCACTGCAATCGGGGCTCACCAATGTGGCAACATTTATGGTGGGTCCAGAGCGTTGGGATACACCCTATCTTTTCGATGGGCTTTTTGACAAGCCAATGAGCCACCATGGGATGTCGCACAATCAGACGAAAATGATCGAGCAGCTTCTGAAAGTGGACCGCTTCCACATGGAGCAGTACGCTTACTTGCTCAAGAAGATGGAGGGAGTCATGGAGGCCGACGGTAGCACCTTGCTTGATAACACGCTCTTCACCTATGGTTCGGGCCTTGGCGATGGTTCGACCCATCAATACAATGATCTGCCGATCATTATGGCGGGTGGTGGCAATCAAGTGAAAACCGGGCAACACATCAATATGCCAGAAGGAACACCGCTTGCGAACTTATGGCTAACCCAGGCCCGGATGATGGGTGTGAAGATGAGACGTTTCGCCGATAGCTCTGGTGAGATTGAGGCAGTGAAGGCCTAGCCCGAAATTGAATCGAGTTCCTAAGCTTAATTGATCTGAAATCCGAGAGATAGAAAATCCCTCAATTCATCCCGATTCGGTGCTGGTCAGGTTGCGACTGATTTCTTCGGAGGGTGGTTTTTGGCGAAACTTTTCTTTTGGTCCACTCAGAAATAATTTGGAAAGGTGTTAGAGATTGTTAAGGTGTAGGGGAGTAGACGGTTTTATCTTGTTCAAACATGTTTCGTTTTCCTTCCAAATCTCCTAAGCATTCGAACCTGCAATCTGCGAGTTCACTTTCGTTGTCCCATTCATTGAATTGGATACACAGGGGGTTGGTGGTAGCGGCATTCGTGGCTGTTTTTCTTACCAATCTCGCTGAAGGCCGCACTTGGGTGGACTCAACCGGCAACCCGATAGAGGCCGACTTCATAGGGCTGAAGGCCAGCAAGGTGGCCCTTCGCTTGGAGGATGGAAAGGCGGTCGAAATGCCGCTGAAGGCGCTTTCAAAAGTAGATCAGGAATATGTCCTCAAGCACAGCTTTGCTGCCAAGGCTGAGTTGGTTGCCCTCGCGGCAAAGCGCATTGACGCAGCCGTCGAGAAAGGCCTAGACGAGAAAAAACTCCAATACAATGAAGGTCTCAACGATCACATGTTTCTCCGTCGGATCTATCTTGATCTTGCCGGCCGGATTCCCAGTTACCAAGAAGCGAGAGACTTTCTTGCCTCGCGGAAGCCCATGAAGCGTCAGGAGCTGCTCACCAAGCTTCTCAACTCCGTCGACTACACGAGTCACAACTATAATTATTTTGCGGAGCAATTACGAATCCAGTCGCGTTTCCCTGGCACGGTCTTGCGTAACGATGCCTTTATTTTTTGGCTGAAAAAGCAGATCCAGACCAACCGGCCCTATGACGAATTAGTGCGCGAATTGATCACCGCCGAAGGCCATATCTGGGACAACCCCGCGGTGGGTTATCACTTTCGTGACAAGGATATGAAACTCGATCATGTCGCTTTCATGGGAAAGGTCTTCCTAGGCACCGATATCACTTGTGCGCAATGCCACGACGATCCCTTCAGTAATTGGACGCAGTACGAATACTACGAACTTTCAGCTTACCTCTCTAATCTCGACACTAAGGGACCCAAGCCCAAGAACAAGGCGATCCCGAATCGCAAGCAGATCGAACAGCATCTCGTTCAAAAGAACGGCCTCGATCCCAAGAACGCAGGGGATAAAGAAAAGCTCCGTAATTTGGTTCGTCGCTACGATCGTCCTTTGCGGGATATTAACCGTGCTGGCGAGTTTATGGTCCGTGCTGTCTCGGATCGTCCGATGCGCCTTCCGGCCACCTACGAGTATGACGATGCCGTGCCGAATGAAGTAGTTCCTCCGCGGGTTCTTTTTGGGAAGGAACAAGGGGCTGCGGTTGCCGCCCTCACTTCTCGTGAACGTCTCGCGGCCTGGTTGACCTCTCGTAATAACAAACGCTTCGCGATGAATATCGCCAACCGGATGTGGGCTAAATACATGGGTCGCGGAGTTTCCGAACCCCTTTACAACATCGATCCGCGCAAAGCCTACAATCCAGAACTCCTCAAAGTCCTTGCGGAGGAAATGCTTGTGCTGGACTTTGATCTCAAGGCCTTTTCCTGGGTCATCGTCAATACCAAGGCCTACAACCGCCTCGCAAGTCGCACCAAATCTGCGGAAGCTGAGCCCTATCATTTCCCGGGACCGATTCTGCGCCGCATGACTGCTGAGCAGGTTTGGGATTCCATGATGACCCTTATGCTCGGGGACCCCAATCAGTTCCAACTTGAGTCCGGTGAAGAATTCAATGAGCTCATTGATCTAGCTGGACAGAGTTCCCCGTCGGTTGAGGAATTCCTCAGCCGCATTGAGAGGTATGACAAGTTCCGCCCCGAGCACCTTCTTGTGAACGAAGAGGGCATTTCCATTCTCAATGCTAAACTGACTCCAAAAAAATCGGGAGCTTTCGGCACCAACCTAACAAGGCCCCCGTTCAAAAAGGACGGCATGTCTGATGAGGTGGCGATGATGGAACTCATGAATGTGGCCAAGAAAAAGAAGATTCTCCTGGCTCGTGCTTCCGAGCTGCCCCAACCCTCTGACCCAGCCCATTTCCTCAGCCAATTCGGTCAATCCCAGCGCACTTTCGTGATTCGTGCTAGCTCGCTAGAAGGATCGGTGCCCCAGGTGATGGAGCTCATGAATGGATACACCACGGAGATTCTCACTCAACCGGGTTCCAAGATCTTCCTCGATATGAAGAACCTTCGTTCGAATTTCGAGAAGGCAAATGTCGTCTTCATGAGCATTCTTAGCCGCCGTGCGATTGGCAACGAGCACCATCTCATCGACAAGGAGCTGAGCTCCGGAGGCGAGGAGGTTTTTGCCGACCTCATCTGGGCGCTCCTTAACACTCCCGAGTTTCTCTTCGTCAAGTAATCCTCCAATTCCCCCTCACCTGCCATGAAAGACACTTTTCGTAAATTCGATGACATCGATCGCCGGGGGTTCCTCACCGGAACCGCTGCTGCCGCCCTCGGGGTGACTATTCTCCCCGATTTTGCGGTCGGAGAAGAGAGTGAAATCATCAAGCCTGCCTCCCATGCCACTGCCAAGAATGTCATCTTTCTCTACATGGCGGGTGGGATGCCGCATGTGGATACCTTTGACCCGAAAATTCCCAGTGAGATCGCCGGTGGATCTTCGCCGATATCAACGAGTGCAAACGGGCTTCAGATCTCCAACCATCTCCCTCAGATGGCCAAGCAGGCCGATAAGTTTGCGGTGGTTCGTTCTATGACTACCAAGACCGGCGACCATGCTGGCGGTAACTATCTCATGCATACTGGCTTCAGCCGTCAGCCGGGAATCAATCACCCGCAGATGGGGTCGTGGGCCCAGTATTTCCTCGGGCGCCGCAACAAGCTTATTCCCGACAGCATCGTGATTGGTGGCGGCAATCCCGGGCCTGGATTTTTTCGTCCCGATCATAGCCCGCTTCCCGTCGGTGATCCCAGCCGTGGTCTCAAAGATCTTGTTCCGAAGATCGAGAAGAAGCGCTTTGAACGTCGCATGAAATACGCCAAGGCATTTAGCGAGACTTTTGAAGAGGGCTTCCCTCACGAGGATGTGCGCGCTTACGCGGATTTTTACGAAGAAACAGTCAAGCTCTTCGACGACAAGACTACCGAGCTCTTCGACATCAACAAAGAACCCGCCGAAATACGGGGCCTTTATGGAAATTCCCGATTCGGTCGTGGCTTACTGCTTGCCCGTCGTCTCGTCGAAAACAAGGTCCGCTATGTTGAAGTCCAGCTTGGCGGCTGGGATGGTCAGCACGGAAACTACAACGCCGGCTCCAACCGTGCCGGCGAAATGGACGGGCCCGTCGCGGCCCTACTTCAGGATCTCAGTAATCGTGGGCTCCTCGATGAAACGATGATCGTTCTCACCACCGAGTTCGGACGTACTCCGAAGATTAACCAGCGCGGAGGGCGCGATCATTTTCCGAAAGCCTTCTCTGTTATGCTGGCTGGTGGCGGTGTGAATGGCGGACAATATATTGGTGAAACCGACGAACGCGCCAGCAGTATCAAGGGCGAAGGATACGGACCAAAAGATCTTCATACCACCATCGCTCACGCCCTTGGCCTGCCCATCGAAAAGCGCGTTCATCCCGGCGGTGGCCGCCCCTACTTCGTGGGCGATCGCGGGAAGGTCATCAAGCAGGCTTTCTCTTGATTCTAGCTAGTTCAGACCTCCTCTTCGAAGCGCGGAGTTTTTGATAGTGCGGGTGAGATTGCCGCGGTTAAAGTTAAGGAAGGGAATAGCTGTAAATTTCAGC
>CALBIN010000428.1 GCA_937893275.1 uncultured Opitutia bacterium
TAATCGAGACCGCATCATCGGCAGAATCTCCGGCGGAATCAGACAAGGCCGGGACTTCGGCCGGCGGAGGCTTGACCTCGTCCCCAAGAATGGCTTCACGCAGCCAGACCGCCCGATAAATCGGATGCGGAGCGGAACCCGTGGAATTACCCACCAAAACGGAACCTTGTGTCAGCAGGCCTCCAAGCCGATGTTCGGTTTTGATCGCAACGGTACGAAGCTTCAATCCGCGTACGCCTTCGACACCATAATGGACTACAAGCGGTTCGTTGAGGTAGGCAAATTTCGAATCGACGATATTGAGGGCACTCACGTTTTTGCGAATCAGTTCGCCCACGAACCCCACCGTCTCCTCAAGCATGTAGTCGCGAATGGTCGGACGGAACAACTGTTCCTGTCCACGCCTCTCACCAACGTGCACGGTGTAGAGAAACCGGGGGAAAAGGTCATGGTTGACGTTCACCGTTTTCATCTTGGCAATGCTTAGCCATTGGGTGGTGAAGTTTCCGACAAAACCCAAGACCCGCGGGTCGGCCAGAAGCCGGCGCGCCTGAGCCTCGATGACAGCGGCAGCGGCAAGCTTTCCCGCGGCAGCGAGATCAAACAGTTCCTGATCGGGCATGCTTCCCCAAAGGAAATAGGAAAGCCGAGAGGCAAGTTCGTACTGCTTCGACGAGCCGTCGTCATCAACCACCATGTGATAAAGAAACTGCGGCGAAACCAGGACCATCGCAAGGGTCTCTCGCATCGCCTCTTCAAGGGTGTCGAACTCAGCATCGTAGATTTTGTATATCCGGAAATAATGATCGACCTCATCTCTAGCAACCGGTCGCCGAAACGCCCGCGTCATGAAGCGCTTGATGGCCTCGCGCGCATACACCTCAGGCTTTGCCTTGCGCAAAGGGGATTCAAAAAGAATACGGGTATGGTGTGCGGGAGGCCAGACCTCGGACACGGGAGCTTCGAACTCAAGCGACTCAAGGACCACGCGGGGAGCCTGAGCGCTCCAGGATGCGTCAAACCCGCTCTTGCGATGATCGTTCAGTTCCCCGTTGTCGAAAACGTTCTGGGCGGTGATGGTAATGCTTGGCGGAATGATTTTGTTTCTGACTGCCCTGGCCGGCTGAACCGGGATGTTCTCGATGCGCCCCCGGAATTCAAACTCCTCGGGTTGATCGGGAGTGTTTGTCAAATGAACGGTCCCCACTTCTTGATAGACTCCCGACCCCGAATCGTGCCGGAGATCGGTACCCATGACCAATCGGAGTGCGACTTCCTCAAATCCTGGAGGAAAATTTCCCGATGCCTTGACTCGGATTCTGAACTCTCCGGTCTTGGGCCAGCTTTTCACTCCGACTGTTTTCCTGCCGACCCCAGGTCCGTGGTAGACGCCTATCTCGGCTTGAGACAACCCCCCTTTGCCGGGTTTCCCATGTTCCCACTTCGAGCTGAACCGATGGATTTCCGGCTTTCCCGGGTCGACGATCACACTCGCCATGGCCTTGCGGGCAGCTTCCTTGTATCGAACCAATTGATCCGGTCCGATCATCATCATTTTCGCAGTATTGTTGAAATGATACGGTTTGTCCGGATCGACGGGCAGGTCCTTGACTAGCTGGAGTTCAAAACCCAACAAGTCCCGCATCGTATTTTGATACTCGAAGTTCGTCAGCCGGCGAGTCGTCGTGGCAACCGAGACATTGCTGGCTTTTTTTACGTAATCATGAAGTCCGCGATCAATCCAGTCGGTGATTACCGAGCGATCGGTCTGATTTGGTTGGGCTTCGTCTTCGGGGGGCATTTCCCCACTTTCGAGCATGTCTAGCACGTTCTCCCAACGCTCGAGCTCGCGTCCCGACGACAAATCTCCGTCCAGGGTATGCAGCGAGATCTGGCCTTTGCTTTTTTCAGGACCATGACACCTGATGCAATACTCCTCAAAAAAAGGAACGACGTCCTTTTTGAAGGAAGCGGCAACCCTTGCTTCGCCAAAACCGAGCGTAAGCAGCAAAGGAAGCGTTGCCACGCCCAGAAAGAACTTCTTAGCTGAAAGACATTTGGTCATTTTTGACTACCTTGCCAATGATAGTGATTCTCAACCCGTACAAGTGAAGAGCAAGAAGCCGAAAGGAATACAAAGGCGAATCTTCATTGTGCAATACAATAGAGAACCGTTGTGGGTTACGACCTTTTACTATCTCTCCAATGCGTTTTTTTAACGCGGTTTTCCGTCACAATGAGTTAATACATACGAGGCACCTTAAAATTCACTTCAGAGACGTCCCATGGCTGTTCCATACCCAATTAAAGAGGAGCGATCCCCGCGGATGCAATCCTTGCCTACGAATCCACTGAAATAATCCGTGTAAGATCTCATTCAGGGGCATTGACGTGGTGGGTTGAACCAGTCAATAGTCACTCATGGCCCATTGTAACGCGGCAATCGCAATCGTTCTGGGTATGTGGATACCCTCGACTACGCAGGCTCAGACTCCATTGCCGAACCAAATTGAAAAGTTTGTTGAGAAGCACTGTTCGGATTGCCATGACGGCCCTGATGCCGAGGGAGGGATAGACCTTTACGAACTCGATTTCGATTTGAGTGATGAAGAAAATACTCGGCGCTGGATTCTCGTTCATGACCGTATCGCCTCGGGTGAGATGCCGCCTGCAAAGAAACCCCGACCGGATGCGACCAGTTCTCAGAAAGTTCAGCGTCTGCTGTCTGACGCCATCTGCGATGCAGAGAACCAACGGTCCGAAGTGGTTCTACGCCGTCTCAACAGGCGGGAATATGAGAACACGGTGCGAGATTTGTTTCGGACCGATGTTCAGATAACTGGACTGCCTGAGGATACGTCCACAGATGGATTTGACACTGTCGGTGAAGGGCTAGCGGTTTCCGCAGAGGCCATGCAGGCATATCTTGATGCGGCAGACTCTGTATTGGACGCCGTATTTGGCGAACCTACCAAACCCAAATTTATCCGCCACGAAACGAATCTACTCAAGCAAGTGGATTGGAAAGGCAGACCGACGGACGGCCAGTTTGGCAAGATGTTCCGGGTAACCGATGACGGTCTGGTGATTTTTCAATCGGGGTACTGTCCGACTAATCTGGTTAATTTTGCCCGTTTGCGGGCACCTGCGGGAACCTACCGAGGAACCATGCGTGTCAGGGCTGTCCAAAGTGACAAACCCGTCACGTTGCGTATCTACGGGGGTGATACAATCGTTAATCGACGAGAGCGGCACCTGGTAGGATACTACGATGTGCCACCCGATAAGTGGACGACCATCGAGTTTGTTGATCAGTTAGTGCAGGATGGTGGAACCTTTCAGCCGAAATGCTACAACACTAAAGACACCCGGAAAGATGCCGACACCTATCCGGAGCCTGGAATCGAGATCGGTGATATCGTCATTGAAGGTCCAATCGATGCGTGGCCCCCTCCCAGTCGGGCCTATCTGTTCGGTGACGTGAATCCCGAAACTGCCACCGCCAAAGAGGCTGAGGAGATCATCGCCAGAATTCTGTCGGACGCATTTCGTCGACCGGTTGCTACGGAGGAGATCGCGCCATACTTGAAGATCTTTCAAGAATCGATTACTGCGGGAAATCAGTTTGAAGAAG